>JBEGTN010000049.1:0-7145 GCA_041179405.1 Verrucomicrobiota bacterium | reverse complement strand
GGATTTTCGCCACGCGCTTCACCACCTTGGGAATCCAGAGATTGGGCAGGCCGAGCGCGGTGAGTTTCTCGCGCACCGCCTCCGGCGTAATCTCGTCGCGGGCGGAGAGGATCACGAGCTGCTCACCCTTGGCCGCGTCGGGCACGCCCATGACCACCGCCGCGTAGCCGTCGGTCTCGTCGCAGCCGAAGGCCTCGACGATGCGCGCCTCCACCGTGCCGTGCGGCACCATCTCGCCGCCGATTTTGGAGAAGCGCGAGAGGCGGCCCTCGATGACAAGAAAGCCGTCGTCGTCGAAGCGCCCAAGGTCGCCGGTCACGAACCAGCCGTCGTGAAACGCGCCCGCCGTCTTTTCCGGATCCTTCAAGTAACCGGAGAAAATGTTGTCGCCGCGAAACGCCACGATGCCGGCCTCGTTGACCGGTTGCTCCTCCAAGGTGTCGGGGGTGAGGATGCGCGCCGTCATGCCGGGCATCATCCGGCCCACCGCGCCGCGACGGCGTCCCGGCTGGCGGGCGGCCGTCGGCGTGGGTATCGCGGGGTCATGCTGGCTCACGTTCGAAACCGGCGAGGTCTCGGTCAGGCCGTAACCCTGCATGATCTCGATGTTAAATTTCTCCAGGAAGGTGTCGTAGAGGTCCATCGGCAGCTTCTCCGCGCCGGACACCACCACCTCCAGGGTGCGGAGGTCGCCGGGCTTCGCCTTGCGCACCACCGGCCGCAGAAAGGTCGGCGCGCCCACGAACACCGTGATACCCTCCTCGCGGATGGCCTCCACGATCTTGCCGGTCTCCAGCGGGCTGGGCACGCTCACCACCCGGCAGCCGCGCAGCAGCGGATACCACATCGTCACGGTGAAGCCGAAGCTGTGAAACATCGGCAGGCAGGCCAGCATCACCGCCGTCTCGGGCAGGATGGAGAGCGAGGAAACCTGCCAGCAGTTCGCGAGGATGTTGCGATGGCTCAGCACCACGCCCTTGGGCTCGCCCGAGCTGCCGCTGGTGAAGATCACGCCCGCCTCCTCGTGGTCGCCGTATTTGGGCAGGCCGAGCAGGCCGGCGGTCCACTGGTTGGGCAACACCCAGGCGGCGAGGAACCAGGGCAGCAGCGCCTTTTTCCCGCCGAGCAACGTCATCTCCTTTTTCAAGTCGAGGGTGCGCTCCGGCCAGGGGAAGTTCGGCAGCTTCGCCTTCATCGCGTTCGCGGTGATAACGGTATCTATTTCGCCGATACGCAGGCTGGATTCCAACGCGGCGCGGCCGGCGGTGAAGTTGAGGTTCACCGGCACCTTGCCCGCGCAGACCACCGCGAGGTTAACGATGGTCGCGCCCGCGCCGGGCGGCAGCACGATACCCACACGGCGCGAGGCCACGGTGCGCCGCAAGTGGCGGGCCAGCGCCGCCGCCGCCGCCAGCAACTGCGCCGCCGTCATCGGGCTGCGACCGACGGTGCGGTCCACGTATTCCTGCCGCCATGGACGGCGCGCCAGCCGCCGGATCAGCTCGCGCCCGAGGTGGCGGCGCAGTTGCGGACGCTCCGAAAACGCCTCGCAACCGAGGTCCAGCAAGGCCCGCCGCACCGCCGCCGTGGTCGCCGCCTGCGGCGGGATCGGCTCGCCCCAGGCGACAAACACGTGCGTGCGCCGCATCCGGGGATACTTGAAAAGATACCGGTTGTCGGAAAATGAGAATACCGAGCCCCACAGGCCGTCGTGCGCCACCGGCACGACCGGCACCCCGGCCTTGCGCGCCATCAGCTCAAAGCCGCGCTCCAGTTTCATGAGCTGCCCGGTGCGGGAGATCGCGCCCTCGGGAAACAACAGCACGAGCTCGCCCGCCTTCAACGCCGCCGTGACGCGCCGCGTCGTTTCCAGGGCGTTCACTGGCGACACCGGGATCGTGCCGGTCAGCTTGAACCCCAGCCGGAACAACCAGTGCGCCCGCGTCAGCTCCTCGTGCCCCACGAAGCGAATCGCGCGCGGACACGCCAGTTGCAGCGCAAACACGTCCACATACGACATGTGGTTGGCCAGCAGCAGCGCCCCGCCCTCGGGGATGCGTTCCGCGCCGCGCGTCCGCACCCGATAAAGCAGGCGCGCCAGCAAAATCAAAGGCCAGGCCAGCCAGACCGGCGCATGCGAGGGAGTAAAAAAACGGGAGTCGTTCATGTTGATAAAAATTTAGCGTTTCTGCTCCGCCTCGTCGCCGGACTCGATGATCAAGTGGCGGAACCGATGGTAGGAGAAGCCTACCCACAACAACACCACGCCGAGCACCATGAAGGCCACGATGCGATAGAGCGTCGAGTGCAGGTCCACGAAGAACACCCTCGGGATGCAGAGCCCCAGCCCGATCAACCCGAGCAGCCGGTAAGGCGCGGTGCGCAACAAGAGCCCGCCCATGAACCAAACCGCCGCCGCCAGCCCCCAGCCGACCGTGCCGTAGGGGGCGAGCCCGCCTTTTTCCGCCAAGCAGGCGAGAAACCACAACCCGAGGCCGGCGCCTCCGCCCAACCAGTAGGCCCTTCGCTTCATCGCCGTCGCCCACGCCGCCGGTCCGCCCGCCAACCAGCGGGGCAGGAGCCCGATCACCAACGCCGCCAGGGCGACCGCGCCCAGCTCCGACGCCCGGCTCGTCTCCGCGCCACGGTTGATGAAGTTCAAGGTCATCACCCCGAGTAAAATTGCCAGCGCCACGGTTCCTCTTCTCGCCGCCCGCACCCCGCCCAAGCGAAGCACGCCGAGCGCGATAAACGTCACCGTCACACAGGCCAGCAACTCCGGCACTCCCGTGAAGCCACGGCCGGCCGCCAGTGCGCTCAACAGGGTCGCCAGCACGGTCTCCATCCCCGCCACGTTGCGCCGCCACCAACCGTCCCGCGTCTCCCCGGTCGGGCCAAAATGCGTCCAGGCCCACGCCGGCAACCAGCTCAGCCCCACCGCCGCGCCCAGCCAAATCCAGACGACATGGTTCGTCCCG
Source organism: Verrucomicrobiota bacterium (assembly GCA_041179405.1). Lineage (GTDB taxonomy): Bacteria > Verrucomicrobiota > Verrucomicrobiia > Opitutales > Opitutaceae > IMCC26134_A. The sequence continues at coordinate 4,167 of JBEGTN010000049.1, read as the reverse complement.
TAGCTGCGAAGATTCGCCAGCGCCAAAATCGCCCCTAAGCTAAATGCCCACGAGAGCGGCACCGCCGCGCGAATTCCCGGTCGCAAGCCGAGCGCGAAAACCGCAGCAGCCGCCGCCGCCAACGCCGCCACCAAGGCCGCGCCGTGAAACTGCACCACCAGCAGACGCAGCGTCACGATGGTCGCAAAACTCACTTGCAACGCATCCAGCCCGGCCGCCATCGCGCCGGAGTCCGGAGTCGTTCTGGCGCGACGCACGACCGGCAGCGCCCACAACGCCACCGCCGCGCCCGCCAGCCAGATCAGGGGCGAAGCCGCCAACCGCGCCTCCATCCAGCAACACAAGCCGAGGCCCGCCGCCAGCGTCGCCAACCCGTCCCAGGCCCGCCCGGGCGCCTTGGGCGCGAACCATGTGAGCAACAAGGCGCCACCGGCGGTCAGCCCGAGCGCCACCGCCGGTTCGCCGAGATTAAAGCCGGTCAACACCACTCCGATCACCGTGACGGTCCCCGCGAACCAGCTCGCTCGCCGCCAGAGCTCGCGACCACCCAAAACCCAGGAGACGCCCGCCGTCGCGCCGAGCACGAGCGTCGCGTTCACCGCCAGATTGGCGTTGTGGGTGGAGTCGATGGCGTGAACCCAAAGAATGCCGTTGGCCACGAGCAAGGTGAACGCCGCCGCCCAGCCCGCCGCCGCCCCGCGCCGCACCCAGCCGGTCAACGCGAACAACACCGTCATCCCGCCGAGCAGCGCCGGCGACCAGCCCGCCGGGGTCCACTGCAACACCGCCGCGACGGCGGCCACGCCCGCCGCGCCCGCGCCGACCCACCCGAGTTGACGCCGCGGCTCGGCATCCGCCACCAACCAGCGGCCGGCCTCGTTGGCCAGCGCCGCCAGCCCGAGCACGAAGGCCGTCGCCTGCAAGGCTCCGAGCGAGAGGATCGCCGTCGGCGTGGTGCCGTCGGCAAAATGAAAACACGTCGCCACGGTGGCGACCACGAGGGTGCCGAAGGCCAGCACGCGCGATTCCAGGCGACGCGCGGTCCACGCCATCACCCAGGCCTGCACCAGCAACGCGAGCGCGACCGTGCGCACCTCCGCGACCTCGATCACGCCGAGGGTCAGCGCGCCGGTGGCCTTCGCCAGGAGCAAAGCCGCCACCGCGTCGCCCTCCACCTGCCGCGAACGCAGCCAGGCCAGCGTAGCCAGCACCACCGCCGTGCCGAAATAGAACCCCGCCAGCTCCCCGTGGTAGCACAGCAACGCCACCGCCATTCCGCTCACCACTGCCAGGGTGGAGTTCACGCCCTGGAACCAACGCTCCGCCGAAGGCACCTCCGCCGACGCGACCTTCACCCGCCGCCAATCTCGCGCGAAAAACAACCCGAGCAAGCCGCCCAGGAAAACCCACGCCCAGCCCGACGCCGGCACCGCGTCCCGTTGCCAGGCCCCCTGCCAGACCAGGCCGAAGATCACGTAGGCGGACGGCATCGCGACGACCGAGGGGCCTTCCCAATCCTTCAGACGACGCAGCCCCACCGCCACTACGCTCAGCAGTCCCGCCGTAAGCAGGGCGAACTCGGTGAGCCCACCATTGCGCGAGAACACCGCCGTCACAAACCCCAGCCCCACCGCCATAGTCGCGATCGTGGACGAGCGCCGCCAGAGCGCAGCGCCCACCATCACCGCCACCGCCACGATCTGCCACGCCGCCGCCACCCAGACGGTGTCGATCACCTTGACCGCCGGCAGCGCGTAAGCCGCGAACGCGGTGAAATACCCGAGCGACAAACCGCCCGCGAACACCACCGCGCCGAAGGCCTCGATTTTCCGCTCCAGCCAAAGCCCCAGCGCCGATACTCCCAGCGCGATCACCGCCAGCTCGGCGAGCTTCACCCACGGCGGCGTATCCAGGGAAATATACACCCCGAAGAACACCACGCCGATCACCGCCAGCAACGCGCCGATCCGCGTCGCCCACCACGCTCCGAGGCGCACCTCCGCGTTGTCCTCGCCCACCGGCGGCCAGAGTTGCAAGCGCTGCAACCAGCCGCGCACCGGCGACGGCTCGGCAGGCATGGGGGGCTCCACTCGCACCACCCGAGGCCGCTCGACCCTCGCGGGCACGGCGGGCAAGGGCGGCGGCAGGGCGGGAGCCACCGCCGCGATCTCCTGCAACACCACCGGCGGCACGGGCATTGGTTTCGGCGGCGCGACCGGAACGGTTTCCTCGATGTGAACCGGGCCGGCGGCGACCTCCATCAGGCGCGTCTTCTCCTCGATGGCCAGGCGCGCCTCCAGCGCCGTGATCTGGCGGCGGGTCTCGCCGACCTCGTGGTCGATGCGATTCACCCGTAGTCGCAACTGCTCCAGTTCGTAACGTGTGTTCATGTTAAAAATTTCCTTGGTTGGCTCAGCGGCCTTCCGGCAGGGACCAGGCCGCCGCCTTGGCCTGCAAATCCGCCAGCAACTCCAGCGCGGACTGCATCTGCCGCTGCTCCGCCCCCGCCGTCACCTGGCGCACGACCTCGGCGTAGCGCGGTTCGACCCGCGCCCAGAGTTTCCGGCCTTTGGCGGTCAGCTCCACCCGGTAGATGCGGCGATCCTCCGCGTCGTCCGCGCGCCGCACCCAGCCGCACTTTTCCATGCGGTCCACCAACCCGGTCACGTTCGAGCGATCCACCACGAGAATGTCTCCCAGCTCGCGCTGGCTGAGCCCCTTTCCGTCCGGGGTGGCGGCGAGGATGTTCAGCACGTTGTATTGCGGCGCGGTCAGCCCGTGGGGTCGGAACAGACGCTGGCTCTCGCGAAGAAACACATCGGCGGTTGCCACGATTTCACGGATCAACTTTGGCGCGGTATCGGTGCTCATGCCGGAAACCTGCCGTTACATTGTTGATACGTCAACGGTTTATTTTGTCCCAGTTTCGGAGATCATCGGCCAGGCAGGCAAAACCGGGGAAATCAAATTCGAGGCGTCGCAGATCGCGGGCGTGGCGACGGGCGGCGGAGGTGGCGTGGGCCACGGCTTGGGCGAGGTTGGGCCGCTCGGTGCCATAGACGCGGGCCTTGAGTTCGCGGCGGGTGTAGGGGGCGCGGCCGGCTTCGCGGGCGGCGAGCCAGCCCGCCTCGCCCACCGTTTCGTCGAGGCCGCAGAGATACCAGGCCTCCGCCGCCGGCACCGCGAGGCCGATGGCGCGCAGCACGCGGGGCCGGCCGTGCGCGGGCGGCAGGGTCTTGGTGGCGCGGCGAAACGCGGCGCGCAGCTGACACAGACGGCAGCGGGGATGAAAATAGCCCGGCATCTCGTGCGCCTCGGTGTGGACCTCGGTGTCGTCCGCATCGACCAGCACCACGAGGCCGTCGGCGTCGGTGTTGAAGTGGAGATGACGCGCGATGGCGGGCAGGATTTGCAGCACCGAGGGCCAGCCGCGCGCGCGCAGGTTGGGCTGCACCCGGACGAAGGGCGCGCCCAGCACCGCCTCGACCAGTATGGATAAGGCGGCCTCGTCCACCATTGACTCGCCGAGCAGAGCGAGACGCAGCGGACGCGCGGACGGAGAGTTCATGATTCCTCCGGCACGCCGCCCAGGATGCCGGAATACCAGAGGTCGCCGAGGTTCGCGCCTTCCGCCAGCAGGTCAGTAAGATCGGCGCGGTCAGCAAGACGGGCGAAGGTCGCGGCGCGGCCAACCTTGTCCGCGATCACGACCTCCTCGGGATGATCGCGAAAGAGATCAAGCAGCAGCGTTGAATGCGTGGTCGCGATCACCTGCACCGGAGCGCGGTCATGCCCGTAGTCGGCCGGATAACTCAGCCGGTAGAGCACGTCGCGCACGCCGCGCAACAGACGCGGATGCAGCCCGCGATCAAGTTCCTCGATGCACACTATGGCAGGAGGTGCCGGATCGTGAGCGATCGCGAGCAGGGCAAGGGTGTAGAGCGTGCCCTGGGAAAGATTGTCCGACGGCACGATGTCACCGCCATCGCGCAACCGCAGGCCGAAAGAGCCGGTTTTAGGCAGCAAAACCAATTCCGAAAACTCGGGAAAAAGCTGCGACAGTTCCTCGCACAGGGCAGTGTAGTAACGGGGCGCGCGTTCGCGGCGGGCTGCGAGCACGGTCGCCAGGTTGCCTCCATGCGGCGCGAGTTCATCGCCATGCGAAGT
>JBEGTN010000048.1:0-5007 GCA_041179405.1 Verrucomicrobiota bacterium | reverse complement strand
TCAGCAGAAGGATATTATATTATCTGGCTTAAAATCCATTACGACGAGGGAAGAGTTCGATTTGTTTGCCGAAAGAATCAAAGACGAGATTAAGGCCAATCTTACGAATGTTGAGGAGCGTCAGCTGGAAAGCTACAATAAGGTCAGAAAGCCTGTAGATCTGTATCTTGAGCATATTATTGCCATGTCGATTGAGATTAGTGATGCAGAGCGCGCCAGACTTATCCCACTATTATTTCTTCCATTAGATTCTTGGATATTTGGTTCGCCGGATATTTTTACTGATGGTGAGCTATCATTTTATGGCCTTAGCAGGCGATCGACTTATAAGGACGTGAAAGATCGCTCGACATATTCAGCACTGCATCGAATGACGCTTAAGAAGGCACGCGCTATATCGATTTCATTTTTCCCCATATATTTTGATTTGATATGGGGAGATAGGTTTTTGCGCGATGATGCCCGCAATCTATTCGAGAGTAATCCCTAATGAAAACAGCCAACGGGGTAGCCAAGCGGGCGAGCCAAGGGGGGCGGCCGCTAGATGCTAGTCGATAAGAGAATCTCGCACGAAAACAGGGGCAATGTAGCACCTAGCAGCCAGACCCCATTTCTGACGCAAAGAAAACATGAAAACGCGGAATGCAATCAGTGAGGATCTACCAGCGATTCTCGACCTCTATCGCTTCCTGCAGCCCACCGATCCTGCCCTGAATCCGCATGACGGGGCAGTTCGGAAGCACTGGATGATGATCCTTCATGACTCGCGCCTACGTTACTTCGTGACAGAGTCGGAAGCGAAGATTGTTTCGTGCTGCACGCTGACGCTGATCCCTAATCTAACCCGAAGCATGCGTCCGTATGGTATTATTGAAAATGTCGTGACCGCACCGGAATTCCGAAAAAGGGGATTTGCCACAAGTGTATTGTGCGCTGCCCTCGAAGACGCGTGGCGGGAAGGTTGTTATAAGGTCATGCTTATGACCGGAAGTAAAAGAGAGGATACGCTTCGATTCTACGAGAAGGCCGGATTTCAGCGAGGCATAAAGACGGGATTTATAGCTTATCCGAATGAAAAAAGAGGCTAACAATGCGCTAGGCGCTGCCTCTCGTTATTTTCCGGATTGGACACGGAGCCAAGCCGGAGCGCGGACACAGAGGTCACGGAGAAAAGACCAGATGAACTTCACCGTCTTGCTTGAACTCTGTGCTCTCTGTGTCGGGGCTCCGTGCCCTCTGTGACGAAAAACGTCTTTCAGATATACAAAGATTCATTTCACTGTCAGGACTTTACACCCTATGTGTCCTGGCGACTTTGCGTTAAAGAAGTCTATTATATACAGGACGTTGGTATGAGACCGCCGCGATCATTAGAAAATTCTAAAAAACGCACCCAGAACAAAGCGACGGATTTTTACCGCGAAAGAACGCAACGATCACAAAGAGAAACTGTTCTGTCGGTGTATTTTTTGCGATCTCTGCGTTCTTTTGCGGCTACACTTCCGGTTTAAATGCTCAACCGGCAATCGCAACCGAATCGGCGCGCCCAGCGGTCACGCCCTCCCTTTGAGCCAGAGTCCAAAAACGAAGGGGATTTTGTATAACTTAGTCCCGCGCCGTTTCACCTCAGATCCCGAAGGCCCGGAACAGCCGGCAGGTGAGGTAGCCGATGAGTCCCGTGACGGGCAGGGTGAGCACCCAGGCCCAGACGATGCGGGAGACTATTCCCCACTTCACCGCGCTCAGCCGTTTGGTCGCGCCGACACCCATGATGGAGGTCGAGATGACGTGCGTGGTGGAGAGCGGGATGCCGGAGTGCGAGGCCACCGCGATGATGGCGGCGGCGGTCGTCTCGGCCGCGAAGCCATGCACGGGCTGCAACTTCACCATCTTGTGGCCCATGGTGCGGATGATGCGCCAGCCTCCGCCCGCCGTGCCGGCGGCCATCACAAACGCGCAGGTCAGCATGACCCAGCGATCCACCTTGAACTCGGGCGTTTTAAGAAAATCCAGCCAGTGCGGCAGTCCCTCGAAGGCTCCGGCCTGGGTGCCGGTGAAGAGCGCGAGCGCGATGATACCCATGGTCTTTTGCGCGTCGTTCGAGCCGTGCGAAAACCCCATCCAGCTCGCGCTGACCAGCTGGAGTTTGCCGAACCACTGGTTCACGAAGCGCGGGGTCGCCTTGCGCAGGACCGCGTAGAGCACGAGCATGAACAAGGCCGCGACTACGAAGCCGATGAGCGGCGACGCCAGCATGGGCATGACGATCTTGGGCCAGAGGCCGACCGGCTTGTCTTTCACGACCTCGCTCCAGTGCAGCACGCTCCAGCGCCCGTCGGACGTGGCCAGCGCCGCGCCGCACAGGCCGCCCACAAGAGCGTGGCTGGAGGAGGAGGGCAGCCCGAGCCACCAGGTGAAAAGACCCCAGATAATCGCGCCGATGAGGGCGGCGAGAACCGTGGCCATGGTGATGGCCTGGGCATCCACCAGGCCGCGTCCGATGGTGGTGGCCACGGCAGTGCCCCAGAGGGCGCCCACGAGGTTGAAAAACGCGGCCATGGCGATGGCCTGGCGCGGCGTCAGGACCTTGGTCGAGACGACAGTGGCGATGGCGTTGGCGGCGTCGTGAAAGCCATTGATGTATTCAAACAATAAGGCCGCCAGCAGAACGATGAGGAAGAGCGTCATGACGCGAAGGGGGGCGCGGCGCTCAGGAGTATTTCAGGACGATCTGGAAAACGACGTTGCCGGCGTCGCGGCAGCGATCCACGGCCTTTTCCAGCATCTCGAATAGCTCCTGCTGGATCATGGTCTCCTTTGCGTCGAGCGGGCTGGCGTAGAGCTCCTTGAGCAGGCCGAGCATGACCTTGTCGGCCTCGCCCTCGGCGAACTGGAGCCGCTCGTTGGCCTCCTGCACGGGGTCGAGCTTCGCGCCGTGGCGGAGCTGCTGGACCATGAAGACGACGGCCTCGGCGGCCTTGTTGAGCAACTCGACCTGGCGCTTGAAGCCGTCAACCGGCAGCGTGCCGGGGTAGATGGAGATGCGCTCGACGATCTTTTCGACGATCTTGGGGATGCGGTAGAGAGCCAGGGAGAGGGCCTCGATATCCTCGCGCTCCAGCGGGGTGACGAAGGTGCGGCAGAGTTCTTCGGTGATCTGCTGGGTGATGCGCTTATCCTTGCGCCGGCTCTGGATAAAATCGTCGAGGTCGCTGGAGCGCCCCTTGGCGACGAGCGCCTGGAGGAATTCGGCGAGGAGTCGGGTGCTGGCCAGGGCCTCGGTGGCGCTGGCCTCAAGGAGGTCGTAGAATTTTTCGTCCTTACCGAAAAGTTTTTTGAGCGAGGATAGCATGGGAGAAGGGGGAAAGGCCCATGTGCGTAACACTTCCCCGCCCTTTGTAAACAAACGCCTGCGGATGAGCGCAGATGTCAGTTTTATACCTATCGCCCGTAAAATTTAGACTTTAACTTGGCTTGATGTAGCCCCGACCGGTGGTCGGGGGGTCTCCGAGCAATGCCCGACCACCGGTCGGGCCTACATCAGACCAAAGTCTGAATATCGAGAAACGTTGGTTTTATCTGCGCAATCTACGCCGTCGACGGCTACCCGCCCTGTGGAGACGGGGGATTCAAAAACTTTTAACTACAGACCACCCCAAAGAGCGATATCTGCCGAACCGTGAGCTTCTGTCTGTATTTTGTCCGAAAAAGGGTCAATACCTAGGGGCAGCCAATCACCGTTGATCTCACCGCCTATGAACTTCCGCCCCATTCGTCTGCTCCTGCCCCTGCTCATGACCACCTTCGCCTCCGCTCAAGCCCTGCAACCCAACGCCGGCCAGCGCCAGTTGATCGAACGCGGCTACGGCATGTTCATTCACTTCGGCGTGAACACGTTTAACCAGGTCGAGTGGTCCGATGGCAAACTGCCCGCATCCAGCTTCAACCCGACCGCGCTGGATTGCGACCAGTGGATCCAGACCGCCAAGGAGGCCGGGTTCCGTCACGTCATCCTGATCACCAAACACCACGACGGGTTTTGCCTCTGGAATTCCGCCTACACCGACTACGACGTAGGCTCCGCACCCGTCAAAACCGACATCGTGGCCGAGGTCGCCAAGGCCTGCAAAAAATACGGCGTCAAACTCGGCCTCTACTATTCGCTCTGGGACCGCAGGGAGCCCTCCCACAACGACAAGGATCCGGCGAAGTATGTCGCGTATATGAAAAACCAGCTCACCGAGCTGCTCACCGGTTATGGCGACATCTGCGAGTTGTGGTTCGATGGCGGTTGGGGCAAACCCGACGCAGACTGGAACATCCCCGAAGTTTACGCCCTTATTAAAAAGCTCCAGCCCGACTGCCAGGTCACGGTCAACCACACCATCCACATCCCCGGTCAACCGCGCAAAATCCGCGAGCCGGTGGACTACGTCAAAGGCGACCCGATCCGGTTCTGGCCGGTGGATTTCCGCACCAAGGACCCGAATCTCGTGCGCGCCGACGACCCCAAGGAATACACCGGCCCCGATGGCCAGCTTCACTACCTGCCCTTCGAGCACACCATCTGCCTATCGGATCGCTGGAACTGGTTTCAGAAAAAGGACACCCTGCCAGCTCGCACGCCGGACGAGCTTGAGGAGCTTTTCTACTGGTGCACCGCCAACGACAACGTGCTCCTGGTCAACCTGCCGCCGGACCAGACCGGGCGCATCCGCGAGAACGAGCGCGACGCGATTTTCAAAGTCGCCGACCAGCTCGGAATTCGCGGCGGGGACAAGCCCCTGCCGTCGGCCCCCTTCAACCAGGCCACCGGCGTCCTAGCCGAAGCCGACAGCGAAGCCTCCCCCGAGCATGCGGCGTCCAAAGCCGTGGACGGCAGCCTCGAGCGCACCCGCTGGGCCGCCAAAACCACGCCGGCCTCGCTCACGCTCTCGCCCGCGAAACCCTTCGTTTTCGACCGCATCTCGATTCACGAACACGCGGACATGAAGGACCTCGGCGATG
>JBEGTN010000047.1:0-3141 GCA_041179405.1 Verrucomicrobiota bacterium | reverse complement strand
GTTAGAGAAACTTAATTAATACGAAGTGTCCTTTGAATTTGGACTTTAAAATGTAGGCCCGACCGGTGGTCGGGCTTTTCCCGGAGACCACCCCGACTAGGCTGCGCAAAAGTCTAAACCTAAAACCGGCGATGGAAACCGCGGATTACGCGGATGAACGCGGATATCTGAAAATTACGGAATATCCGTGACTCACCCGCCAGGAGACTGGTCTGGGCGACTGGTTTCTTCTGTATCCTGTTTTATCCGTGTAATCCGCGTAATCCGCGGTCGGTTTGAACTGCCGTTTCTGGGTTAAGGTGTTTTTCGTCACAGAGGGCACAGCGCCCGACACAGAGAACACAGAGCCAAGCAAGACCACCTGACGTTCATCTGATTTTTTCTCCGTGACCTCTGTGTCTGGGCTCCGGCTCGGCTCTGTGACTAATCCGAAGCGTTATAGGTTGTGGACTACTAGGCGCTGACCGCCTTCTAGCAAATCCCAGCGGCTCGCAACCCGCCCGACGCTGCGCCATGGCGGCAATACCGGTGGTTTCGCACCCCCACCCGACCGCGCTACTTTACGAGTGCGCTCAACTTTTGCCTTTTCGTAAGCGAAGCGCTGATGGGCGATTTCCGGCAGGGCGCAATTAAGTTGGGTAAATTTCGTCTTGCCGCCGATTGAAAATCTCCCGTAGTAGCGCCCTCCCTCGTGACGTAACAGCCTAGGGGGCTTAGTTCTTTCCCATAGCTTGAATTTCTACTCGTTGCTCATGATTTCGTGCAAGTTTGCCGAAACCATGAAAGCGCCTGTAAAACCCAAGTAATGGCTGATTCCTAAGTGATTTATTATAACAATTTGCCAGTGTAGCTCAGTGGTAGAGCAGAGGACTCATAAGCCTTTGGTCGCCGGTTCAATCCCGGCCTCTGGCACCACTCTTATACAACAAGTTAGGAAACAATTCAAACGGCCTAAAAAACCGTCTGAATTGTTTCTGACTTACTTTTCGAGTTTCGACCTTTCTTGCCTTGGAATGTGCCTCGGCGGCGGCGCGCCGCTCGGGAATGGCTAGGATTCCCGACACATTCCTGGGCCGAACGAAGGGAGGTAGGCGGTCAGGCTGTGCGGTCGAGGGTGCGCTCTCGCGCTCCCTGCGTAAGGGCCGGCGGAGCCTGCGGGGTGTAGCACCGGCGCGCCCGGTGCGAGAGGGGGCGCAAGGCTCCCTCTGACGCAAACCCCCGCGTAAAGCGGGGGCGAGCGCAAAGCCCGCCAGCATAGGCCGGCGGGCGTGGTGGGGGCGTCCGCTCAAGCGACGGGCCGGTCGGTCTGCCTGATACGTGGCGCGGAGGGCTTTCGCTTTCTCGCGGGCGGTCTGGGCTATGCGGTCGTTGCCTTCTTTTTTGTAGTTTTTCGACAATTGCTCGTAAGACTCGGCGGTGATACCGAGCTTGTCGCTGCCGGGTCGCATGTGGCGGGACTGAAAGCCTTGGAATTCGATCACCAGTTTTCGGTTGTGACGGAGCCTCTGGAACTCGGCGAGCTGCTTGGGGGTAAGCAGAGAGACCGCATCAGCCAGCATGACGGCCTCACCTTCACCGAAGGGCGTGCGCACGATCTGCTTTGCCGCCAAGGCATCGCAGGCGGCGCCCCCCGAAGGCAGGTGTGGCCTTTCTGAATCTGAGTCCGTGCTACACGGCGCGGATGGGGCGTTGGTCTGATTGTGCAGGTATAGACCTCAATCCGGGGCGGCTTACTAATGTTCGATGGCGCTAAGGTTTTCTTTGTATATACCGATTCGCATCTTACCGAGTAAACCGATTGCAAACCATGACACGATTGGTCCATTCCTGACGCGATGCCTCGGTCGCCAAACTTCAGTTTTCTGGATCGTTACGACCCGCTACTTCTCGAACTGGCCGCAAACGCGGAGCGCTTTTGTTTTTCCGACCCCACGATCTGCCTGATTCGTCTCAGGCAGCTTACCGAATCAATGGCCCTTCAAGTCGTGGCGGCACTCGGCAACTTCCCTGCCGAGGCACAACGCCGTGACCTCTCCGACGCTATCCGTCTGCTCGAATCGAAGAGCGCCTTGGGGCTCGATACCGCTCAAGTGCTTCACCACTTGCGACGGGTAGGAAACCGCGCCGTTCACGAGAACCAAGGCAGCCGCAGCGACGCCCTCCACGCGCTTCGCCTAGCCCAACGTGCCGCCGTTTGGTTTCATCGCACTCTGGGCAATCCGAAGTTCAAAAACCCGATCTTCGTCCCACCCCCGGAACCAACGCAGGCCAGCGCTGGTTTGGCCGATGAGCTAAAGGAGCTTCGCGAACAACTCTCCCAAGCACAGGCCATCGCCGCCAACGCCAGCTCCAACGTAAACGAGGAAAAGCTACTCCGGGAAAAAGCCGAGGAGAACGCACGCAAAGCCTATGCCGATTTAGAGGCCGCAATGAGTCTCGCCGAAGAAGCGGAAGGCAAACTGAAGGGCGACCAATCGCGCTTCCTGCTTAAACTCGAAGCGACCCCGCCTCCCGCCGCAGCCGACATCAACTCGACGGTCAAGCAGGCCCAGCAAGCCAACACCACCCTTGCCGAGGAACTGGATGAATCTGAAACTCGCCTACTCATCGACGCCCAGCTCCGCGCGGCAGGTTGGGAGGCGGATACGCAGGAGTTGCGCTATGCCAAGGGCACTCGCCCCGAGGCGCACCACTACCGCGCCATCGCCGAATGGCCCACCTCGTCCGGCCCCGTCGATTACGCCCTCTTTCACGGCAAAACCCTCGTCGGCCTTATCGAAGCCAAGCGCCAGTCGAAGGATGTCCCCGGCGTCCTAACCCAGACGAAACGCTATTCCCGCGATTTCAAACTGAACGATGCGGGCGAGTATCCGCCCGGCGCACCGTGGGGCGATCACCACGCCCCGTTTCTTTTCGCCACCAACGGCCGCCCCTACCTTCAACAACTCCGCACCGTAAGCGGTATCTGGTTCCTGGATACTCGGGTAAACACTAACCTGCCCCGCCCGCTCAACGGCTGGTATTCCCCTTCCGGCCTTCTCGCCGAGCTGAACATCCGGCGCGGCCTCGCCGACGCCGACCTGCACCACACTCCCAACGATCTTCCGGGCCTTCGCCCCTACCAGCGCGACGCCATTGCCA
>JBEGTN010000046.1:0-3962 GCA_041179405.1 Verrucomicrobiota bacterium | reverse complement strand
CGATCTCCGCGAACACTTTTCAGAACACCAGTCCGATCACCTTTGCGGGCACTGGGGACGTGCGTTCAACATCCAATTCGACTGGCTTTTATACTGGGGCTTCCGGTGGCGGTAATGTTTTCATCACGAATACGGTCGGCCTTAACCTGACTATTTCCGGAATCAACACTTCCGCATATTCAAGTCTGAGCCTTTCCATTGGGCACAATAAGAGCACGACTGCAGGCAACAATGAACTCGCCATCGAAGTTAGCTCGGACGGAACCACTTATACGGCGCTGACCTATTCTCGACCGACAGGTTCAGGCACCACCGGTTGGCTCTTGATCAATCCCACAGGCACCATTCCCTCCACCGCTAACTTGCGCATCCGTTTCCGCCAAACCGGGACCGCGACGCAGTTCCGCATAGACGATGTGAAGCTCACTGGCACAGTCGCCGCCTCCCTCCCCGTCATCAGCACCACCGGCACGCTCGCCGCCGTGGACACCACCTACGGCACTGCTTCGCCCGCTCCCGCCACCTTCTCCGTCTCCGGCGCGAACCTGACCGCCCCCATCGTGGTGACACCGCCCGCCGGCTTTGAGGTCTCCCAGACCATCGGTGGCACCTCCGGCTACGCCGCCACCCAGTCCATCGGCACCTCCGGCACGCTCGCCTCGACCCCCGTTTACCTGCGCCTCGCGGCCAACACCCCCGTCGCCGCCACCTACTCCGGCAACGTCGTCTGCTCCAGCACCAGTGCCACCTCGGTCAACCTGGCCACGGTCGCCAGTTCAGTCTCCGCCAAAGCACTCACCGTCACCGCGCTGGATCGCAGCAAGCTCTACGGCACCACCCTCGCCCTGGGCACCTCCGCGTTCACCACCAGCGGCCTCGTGCTCGGTGAAACCGTCGGCTCCGTCACCCTCACCGCCAGCGGAGGCACGGCCGCCACCGACGCGCCCGCCACCTACGCCATCACTCCGTCCGCCGCCACCGGCGGCACCTTTGCCGCTTCCAACTACGCCATCACCTATCAACCCGGCACGCTCACCGTCACCGTCCCGACCTTCGCCGAGTGGGCCTCCGGCCTCGCCGATCCCGCCGCCACCGCCGATACAGACGGTGATGGAGCGCCCAATCTCATCGAATACTTCATGGGCCTGAATCCCGCCCTGGCCGACGCCACCGCACCCCAGCTCCAATACACCGGCACCGAGCTCCAACTCGACTATCGCCGCAGCAAGACCCTGAACGGCGTGAGCGGTGCCGTCGAGTGGACCACCAGCCTTACCGGCACCCCGTCCTGGTCCACCACAGGCGTCACCGACACCCTGGTCTCCGATCAAGGCACCTACGAGATCCGCCGCTCCAGTGTGTCGATCACCAGCGGCGAATCCGCCAAGTTCCTCCACCTGCGCATATCCCTGCCTCAGCCGTAAGGCTGTAACAGGCGGTTGATATGAACCACGGCTCGATGTAGCCCCGACCGGTGGTCGGGGTCTCCGAGAAACGCCCGATCAACGTTCGGGCCTGCATCAGGCAAAAGTCTAGATATTCAGGGCGATTGGTCTAATAACTACCCCGCCCCATGAAAAAAAGCCTCTCGATTCTCACCGCGTTAACCGCACTCGGAATGCTCGTTTCAAGCCACGTTTGCCGTGCCGAAGCCCTTCCCCTCTGGTCGTCCGCCGCACCCGGCGCACTTGCCGCGACCGATGCCGATGTCCCCTCGATCACCTTATTTGCCCCCGCCCCCGGTCAGGCCAACGGCGCCTCGATGCTCATCCTTCCCGGTGGCGGCTACTCCCATCTCGCCGGCCACGAAGGCGCGGGCTACGCTGGCTGGCTGGCTGCGAACGGCGTCACTTGCTACGTGCTGAAATACCGCCTCGGCGCCCAAGGCTATCGCCACCCGATCATGCTCCAGGATGCCGCCCGCGCCCTCCGGACCCTGCGCGCCTTCGCCCGTCGCGACGGCCTTGATCCCGCTCGCGTCGGCATCATCGGCTCCTCCGCCGGCGGCCACCTCGCCTCGACCTTGCTCACCCACTTCGACGCCGGCCAACCCGATTCGCCCGACCCCATCGAGCGCGAAAGTTCACGCCCCGACCTTGGTATTCTTTGCTACGCCGTGATCAGTCTCGGGGAGTTCACCCACCAAGGTTCCAAAACCAATCTCCTCGGCAAAGAGCCCTCCGCAGAGCTGGTCAGCCTCCTCTCCAACGAACTCCAAGTCACGCCCCAGACCCCGCCCTGTTTCCTCTGGCACACCACCGCAGACAAAACGGTGCCGGTGGAAAACTCGCTGCTCTTCGCGTCAGCACTGCGCCGCGCCGGTGTTCCCTTCGAACTGCACGTCTATGAAAAAGGCGGTCACGGCATGGGCCTGCCCGCCAACAATAAAAACGCCCCGCCCTGGGACGCCGCCTGCCTCCAATGGCTGCGCGTGCGCGGCTTTATTCCGACGCCAAAACCAACCGCGCCCACGAAGTGAGCCTGCTTCGTAACCTGCAGGATCTTCACCGTCAAAGTAGAGGGAGCATCTTGCTCCCTTTCCGTAAGCACGGGAGCAAGATGCTCCCGCCACCCTCGCCCCTGTCACCGAGAAACCGGCGCATTCTAGAGCAGTTTAAGAAACGTCGTAGCCGTTCGAGGTAGGGCGTGACCGCTGGGCGCGCCGCGTTGGCGTGGTGAATACCTGAGAGGCACGGCGGCGGTCCCAGCGGTCCCGCCCTACCTTTCAAGCCTTCATTTTGGCTACAGTTTTATTTGAAATGCTCTAGAAGCCTGCCCCGTTAATTCACTTACAAATCGACCATACAGGTCCCCTGCTCAGGATCAGTGGTGAGAGCGCGATACCACGTCGCGACACGACTTGTGACCGGCCCCGGAACGGAGCTGAAGGCGTGGTCGTCGAGCCGTGTGACCGGCGTGATTTCGCCCATCGTGCCGGTGACAAACATCTCGTCCGCCTTCGTTAGCTCGGACGCCGGGATGTGGCCGACTTCGCAGCGTTGCCCGTGGCGCTCGCAAAGTTCGATCACCGCCGCCCGGGTGATGCCGGTGGGGCACGCACGAGTGGTCGAGGTGCGCACCACCCCATCTTTCACGATGAAAACATGGGTGGCATTGGTCTCAGCGAGCATGCCTTCGGTATCGAGCATCAGGGCGTCGTCCGCGCCGGCGGCGTTGGCCTCGATTTTGGCGAGAATACTGGTGAGTTGATTGCAGCTGTGGATGTGCTGATCGAGCACGTTGGCAAAGGGCCGGCGCTGGTTGGCAGTGATGAGCGAGATGCCGGCGCTGTTGTTGTAAACCGGAGCCTTGTGCTCGGCCAAAATGAAGAAGGAGCAGCCGCGCTGGTTAATGCGCGGATCGAGCCCGCTGGTGTATTTGACTCCTCGCGACACGGTGAGACGGATGTGAACCCGGTCGCGCATGCCATTGGCCGCGAGAGTGCGGCGCAACTCGGCCACGAGTGTCTCGTCGGAGGGCATGCCTTCGTAACGCAACAGGGCGGCGCTTCGTCGCAGCCGGACGAGATGAGCATCGAGGCGGAAAAGACGGCCGTTGTAGAGTCGCAAGCCTTCCCAGACCGCATCGCCGTTTTGCACGCTCGAATCAAAGGGCGAAACGCCGGCCTGATCACGGGGCAGGATCACGCCATTTATGTTGACCAGAATGGCGTCGTTGGCGGGGTTTTTCGGTTGGAGCATGGGATCAGGCGACGAGGCAATGGGCGCGGAGCTGCTCGTAGATGGCGACCGCCTTGTCGTAGAAAGGCACGTCCGGACGAGCGGGCTCGTCCTCGGGAGTGAGATCGGTGGTGAAGCCGGTGGAGCCCCAGGTATTGGCATACCAGTGCTTCGCCCAGACACCGTCCTGGGCGTGCGGCCCGGCGGGCCAGTGAAGCATTGCCGGATCCCACTCAAGTCCAAGAGCGGAGCAGAGGGCGCGCAGTGAAGCCTCGGGGCGGG
>JBEGTN010000045.1:0-5255 GCA_041179405.1 Verrucomicrobiota bacterium | reverse complement strand
CAACGAGAGGAGCGAGGTCGATTTTATTGATGATGAGCAGGTCGCTGTGACGGATGGCGGGGCCGCCTTTGCGCGGGATTTTTTCGCCCTCGGCGACGTCGATCACGTAGATGAAGGAATCCACCAGCTCGGGAGAGAAGGTGGCGGTGAGGTTGTCGCCGCCGCTCTCGACGAGCACGAGTTGCAGGTCGGGAAAGGCGGTCTCGAGGGCCTGGCAGGCCTGCTCGTTCATGGTGGTATCGTCACGGATGGCGGTGTGAGGGCATCCTCCCGTCTCCACACCCCGGATACGCTCGGCGGGCAGCGCGCTCTGGCGGATGAGGAACTCGGCGTCCTCGGAGCAATAGATGTCGTTGGTGACGACTCCCATGGAATAGCGCTCGCGCAGCTTTTGGCAGAGCTTGAGGCAGAGCATGGTTTTGCCGGAGCCGACGGGGCCGCCGATGCCGATACGAGGAGGACGTTTCATGATAAAAGAGGAAGTCGGAATTCAGGAGTTAACATGGGGCCGCCAAGCTAAGAGATGAACATGCGGGCGTTGGCGGTTTCGTGGCGGGCGCTGGCGATGTCGAGCCAGGGATTGAACCAGCCGATCTCGGCCAGGGGCACAGTGTTCGCGGTGGCGATGAGTTGGGGGGCGTGGCCGAGCATTTCGGTGAGCAGGGTCTGGCCGGAGTTCTGGCCGAGACGGAGGAGCTTCATCGCGGCGGCGAGAGTGGATGAAAGCGTCGAGTAAGTAATGCCGGCGAGCACGGCGTCGCGGGGCGCGCCCAGGATGCGGCCTTCCAGTGCGGCGGAGACGGCGGCGGAGAACGACCAAGCTCCGGCGGAGGCGCGGGCCAGGTAGTCGGCGGCGAGTGGGTGCCCGTGCAGGCGAGCGGCGAGCTCGGCACGTTGGCGGCCGATGTTTTCGGTGGCGGCGCGGAGTTCGCGCGGGCTTTTGAGCGCGTGCGCGAGGGTGCAGAGTTCGGCTACGCGCGCCCAGTCGGGGGCGGAGGGATCGAGCGCGACGTAGGCGTGGGCGGCCAGCGGGAGCTCGGCCTGGCGGAGCGTGGGCAGCGCGGAGAGGAGGAAGAAGGAGCGGAGCGTGGCGCGGTCCTGGACGACGCCGAGTTCAATCAAACCTTCGAGTCCGAAGGAGTGGGAGTAGCCGCCGGTAGGATAGAAGGAGTCCCCGGCCTGAAGCAGGCCGACGAGCCAGGCGGAGGAGGAAGTGTCGGAGCCAAGCATTTTTAGCCGCGAAAGAACGCAAAGAGCGCAAAGAAAGGCGCAAGCCACGATGAAATCGGAAATTGGCTCGTGGAGCGAATAAACTTCCGGATCTGGAACTTATAGGAACCGAAGTTGATTAACATGCCGTGGTCTAGGCCGGTGGACTTCAAATAACCGAGAATTTGAGCGGTATGTTCTTCGGCCAGTCCTTTGGATGCTTTCAGTTCAATGAGGAGACGTCCGTCAATAATCAGGTCGGCGAAATACTCCCCGATAATAGTTCCATCTTCATCACGAACCTCGATGGGATGTTGCTGTTTTACCTGCAAACCAGCGAGACGTAGCCGGTGCGCAAGCGCGTTCTCGTAGACCTTCTCCAAATGTCCATGCGCGTGATAAACGTGGATGGCGTAGGCGATTTCACGGACTTGAACGACGAGGTCATGGATGGGCTTCATAAAATAAGGAGAATCGGAGAATTAGCCGCAAAGAACACAGAGAGCGCAGAGAAAAAACATGTTAGGCTCTTTGTGCTCTCTGTGTTCTCTGCGGCTAAAAATCAGTGCTTGTGGCTCGGGCCGAAATCATCGAGGAGCGGGATGGCGATGCTGCGCTTGAAGCGGCCGGGACGGAAGACGGCGAACGCGGGTGTATAGGCGATTTGGATACGGGATAACAGTTGACGGGCTGCGGGTTCGTCGGGGGTCAGCAGACGCGCGGCTTCGGAGGAGAATTCGAGATGGAGGTTGCCCACCGCCCAGCCGATGCCCGCAGTGGCGGACGGCGGCAGGCCGGCGAGGGGTATCTCCAGCACGGCCTCGGGTTCCTGGGCGATGACGTAGCGGACGGTAGCCGTCTGGTGGAAGAACTCGCCGGATTGCAGGGGCTTTGGGAGCTCGAAACCGAATTCAACTCCGTCGGCGGCGACGCCGCGCCAGAGGCGCTTCACGAGAGTGCGCCGGTCGATTCGCAGCTCGACGGCGGGCAGGCCGGAGTCGCACGAGGGCAGGGGGGCGTGGATGAGGATCAGCATCAGGTTTTACCAAGAGACTGGGTGAACGTATCCGCCGGGGATGCCAAGGCTGCGGTGAAAGGACACTGTCCGCGCGACCGGTTCGGATATCGGCCGACACGGACGTTGCTACATCTCCACGAAAAATCCAACTCGGACGGGGGTGCCGGGCTAATTCCGCAGGGACTGATCGACCACGGTGACTACGCCGTTTTTGAAGGTGATGCGCACACGCTCCTCGCTGCGTGCCTCGTAAACGGGCTGGTAGTCGGGCTGCTCCAGCACACGGTAACTTTTTACGGTTTCGTCATAGACGACCGAGCGCCGGTAGCTGACCAGGCGGCTGCCTTGGTATTCGCGCCAGTAGTTGTTGTAGATCCAAGTCGTCGCTTTGCCGGAGGCGTCGATGATCTCGCGTTTCTCGTCGGGCGTGCCGAGGGCGATGTAAACCATGTCGGTGGTGTCGCCCATTTGGATGGAGCGCGCTTCGAGGCGGGTGCGGGTCGCGGTGTCGAGTGCGTTGTAGGCGGCGGACTTTTCCGCAGCGCGCTTTTGGTAGGTGTTGCACCCGCCGAGGAACAGCGCGGCGATGCAGAGGGTAAAAAAGACGGGGCGGAGGATTCGCATGGGGAAACTATTATGCGGTGTGTTAACAAGGGCAAACACGGGAGCGCACCAGTGTCCTGTAATACAAATACTTCGGGGGGCGCTCTATCGCCGAACAAATTTTTGCCACAGAAAACACAGGGCCTCGACACAGAGCGCACAGAGGCAAGCCAAGCCATAAAATGGAAGCGGTCTTTGCTCTGTGATCTCTGTGTCTGCACTGCGGCCCGGCTCTGTGTCCAAGCCGATAATTTACGAGATACACCATACTACTGTTTCGCGTGCAGTGCGGCGAGGTCGTCGTCTTCGCGTGCGACCTGCCGCCAGGACTCGTCCTCCGCGATGACCGCGTTGAGCAGGCGGCGGGCCTCGGGCAGGTCGCCGAGCAGGCAGGCGTAGCAGGCGAGATTATAGGCGACGACGAGGGTGGGCTTGTGGATCAGGCGGGCGCCGGTGAGCAGGATTTCACGCGCCTCCTCGATGCGTTGCAACTCGCGCAAGGCGTAGGCCCAGGCGATCCACGGGCGCTCGTCGGTGTTGTCGTGCGCGACGAGTGCGGGCGCGAGATCGACGACCTCGGGCCAGGCTGAGTCGGCCATGGCGATTTCCTGCCGGAGCGAGAGAGCGGCGGGGGTGGCGAGCACCTCGGACGTGAGGCCGGCCAGCTCGGCGCGTGCCTCGGCGATGAGCCCGAGTTGCAGATAACCGACGGCGTATTCGAAGTGCTTTGCCGGGGTAATCATAAAGCGCACGGACGAGCGGCGGACAGGCGGTTTAGCGGTGGCTGGCGAGCCAGGTTAGCAAGGCGGCACCCCACGGCAGGTTGGGGCCTAGACCGGAACCGTGCGCGCTTCCTTCGGTTACGTATAGCATGGCGGGCACGTTCTGCGCGGTGAGCGCGGCGTAGAGGGCGAGGGAGTTGGCAGAGGGCACTGCCTTGTCGAATTGTTCATGGGTGATGAACATGGGCGGGGTTTGCGCGGTGACGGCTTTCTCGACGGACAACTGGCGGGCGAGGGCGGGGTCGGCCGGGACGCCGAGGAGGTTGTCTCGCGAGCCGAAGTGAGACCAAGGTTCGACCAGGCTCACGACCGGATAAATCAGGATGGCGAGGTCGGCGTGCGCGGCGATGTTGTCCAGCTCGTCACCTGCGAGCCCGGCGGGGTGATCGGCTTGGGTGGCGACGGTGCCTGCGAGATGACCGCCGGCGGAGAAGCCCATGACGCCCACACGATCCGAGCGCAGGCCGTGAGTAAGGGCGAGTTGGCGCAGCTGGCGCATGGCGCGCTGGGCATCGATCAGCGGCACGGGGTGGCGGCTCGGGGCATGGCGGTATTCGAGCACGGCGGCGGCGATGCCGTGGGACGCAAAAAGCTGGGCGGGGCGATGACCTTCCTTTGGTGTGGAGACCATGCCGTAGCCGCCGCCAGGCAGGATAAGGATGGTTTGGCCGGTGCGAAATTCCTCGCTGGGCAAGTAGTAGGTCAGTCGCGGTAGCACCCCATCCTCGGCGGTGGCGAGCGGGGTGCGAGCGGCGGGCCAGAGCGGGATGATCTGAGGGAAGTTGGGGGATGCGTTGGTGTGCATGACGGAGTGAAAAACCTTCACGATTCTGCGGCGAATGCGAGCCTGCGTGCGGCATGAAGCGGAGTGGACCGTCGGCATAAACAATGGACATGAGAATTATCTCGCCGACGAGTTTGCCGTTGCGTCCGATTTTCTTACCTTTGAAAGTGTTGTTCTAATCCCCATGAGTTTCCCCCTCATTTCCCGAAGTCGCGGCGTGCGCCGTGCATTCACGTTGATCGAGCTGCTGACGGTCATCGCCATCATCGGCATCTTGGCGGCGATCACGCTGGGTGTCGTCAAGGGGGTTGAAAACCGTGCCGCCATCAGCCGATGCAGGACAGAACTCGCAACGCTTGCTCAAGCGCTGGAGGCCTATAGAAAGCAGTATGGGGACTATCCCCAAACAGGCAGCTCGGCGGTCACCATCCCGGTTTCCGCTGCCGCAGCCACCGCATCCTCGGTCGAGGGCAGGCTCTTCAACGCTTTGCTTGGCAAGGTGGGCCCCAAGTTGGACGCTATTCAGGGAAAACAGTTTATCGAAGCATCCAAGTTTAGTTTACAGACGACCAATCTTCCCACCGCCGGCAACACGACATCTGTGGCCAACGCTTTTATGGATCCGTGGGGGCGGATGTATCTTTACTATTACAGAACAGCCGCCGCTGCGACATGGACGCAACCAGCGTTTATCCTGCTCAGCGCAGGCCCGGATGGGAATTTAGGTATTACGGTCAATTCCGCCACCGGTGTGATTGCCGAAACTGACAACAGTCAGGCCGCTGATAATTTATACACCAACCGCTAGTCTGAAAACTCCTATGCAAGCCCCCACTTCACGCTCCAGCCGCAACGGCTT
>JBEGTN010000044.1:0-4141 GCA_041179405.1 Verrucomicrobiota bacterium | reverse complement strand
TGGGCTTGTCGAGGAGATCGAGGAACTGGCGGGTGTAGGCGGAGAAGGTCTCGACGTAGCGGCGCTGGCCCTCGGCGTGGAGGGTGTCGAAGACGAGGGAACTTTTGCCCGCGCCGCTGGGGCCGGTGACGACGATGTAGCGGCCGAGGGGCAGATCGAGGTCGAAGCCCTTGAGGTTATTCTGGCGCACGCCGCGCAGGCGGATGCACTCGGCCTGCTTCGCCGAGGCTACGCAGGCCAAGGGTTTGGCGGAGTGGGGAACGGGGGCGGAAACGGGAGCGCTGTTGGAGGCGGGGACGGTAGAAAGTTTGCGGGCCACGCGGGCACGAAGCCCAAGTGGCGGCGGAAGGCAAACGCACAGCGGCGAGGTTTTTCGTTGCGAGGCGGGGCCACGGGCGAAAAGTGCGCGAGATGAAAAGTAAGTTTGTCGCTTTGCTGGTGCGTTGGCTGGTGCTGGCCCTCGGGGTCACTCTGGCGACCAAGATCGTTAATGGTATCTCCTGCGATGATGGCCCGACGCTGCTCATCGTGGTGGTGCTCCTGAGCTTCTTTAACACGGTGGTGCGGCCGATTCTGGTGCTGTTCACCCTGCCTTTTATCGTGCTCACCATGGGAGTGGGGCTGGTGGTGATAAACGCGCTCCTTTTCATGTTGGTGGGGCATCTGGTGGAGGGGTTTCACGTGGCGGACTTTTGGTCGGCATTCTGGGGCGCCTTGATCGTGGGCGTGACGAATATCATCATGGCCTCGTTCATGCGCAAACCGCCCGACAGCGGCGGTAACGGCGGTGGAGGAAACGGGGGAGGGATTAACGTCAACGTAAGCGGTCGGATCGGACGGAATAGGGAGAGTGCTGGCGACGTGATCGATGTGTGAGACGCCGAGGAATTTTATTCGGGAAGTCGGTTGACGGAGGAGGCCCCGGAACTACGGTTGCAACCGACCCCCTGCAGTGTTCGAGGTGTTCTTTATACGCTCTTTGCCTTTGAAACATTCCGGGAGCCATCAAACCGGGCGCACGCAGCTAGGCCGTAAATCGGACAGCTAACCAGCGCACGGCGGCTCCCACCTTAACTTAAAAAGGTCAGAAGCCTTTGAGCATACGGCACAGGCGGGGTGTCACTTTTTCTTTTTCAGATCCTTCACGCATTCATGAATCCCGCCATTTACTCGATCATCCACGTTTTCTCGCTGCTCGTGCTCACGGGCTACGCGTTCTACGCCTTCGCGGCCCCGGCCGAGGCGCGTAAAAAAGTGATGATCATCACCGGCATCGCTTCGCTGCTCATGCTGGTCAGCGGCTTCGGATTGCTGGCCAAGTTGCAGCTCGGTTTTCCGGGCTGGGCGATGGTGAAGCTCGCTTGCTGGCTCGGTGTCGCCGGTCTGGCCGGCATCGGTTTCCGCAAGCGTGACAAGGCCACCCTGTTTATGGCCGTGATCCTGGCGCTGATCTTTGTCGCGCTCGTGACGGTTTACTACGCCCGCTTCGCGTTTTAAAATATGTCCGGCGCGCTCTGCGGACTCTGGGTGGACGATGCCGGTGGCGTTCACACCGCGCTGGAGACGGCCGACGGAAAACGGGAGACGCGCGTCGAGGCGTTGCGTCCCTTTGCCTGGCTCAAGGCGCACGCGCTGGCCGAGGGCGAAGGCATCAGCGTGGCACCGTTGAACGGCGAGGGTGTTTTCAACCGCTTGCTTCATGCGGAGACGCTCGGGCAATTCGAGGTCTGGCAGGACCAGGCCAAGGCGCTCGGCGGCACTGATGTGATCCGCCCGCTGGAGAGCCAGTATTTGCTTCAGAGCCGCCGGAGGCTCTTTGCCGAGCTGCCCTTTGCCCGGTTGCGGCGCTGCCAGCTTGATATCGAAACCGGCTCGACCGACGGCTCCTTCAGCGACGCTAGCAAGGCGGGCGACCGCGTGCTGGCCATCGGTCTGCGCTGCAGCGGCGAGAACCGGTTTCTCGTGCTCGGCGCGGATACTCCGGCGGCGGAAAAAGCCCTCCTCGAACAACTCAACGCGACGCTGGCCGAGCTCGATCCCGACACGCTGGAGGGGCACAACATCTTCAAGTTCGACCTCGATTTCCTGCGCCTGCGGGCGAAACGCCACAAGGTGCCCTGCGCCTGGGGGCGTTTCGGGCAACCCGCCAAATTTCGCAACAGTCGCCTCAAGGTGGCGGAGCGGATGGTCGATTTTCCGCGTTGCGATCTGCCCGGCCGCACCGTGGTGGACACTTACCTGCTGGTGCAGCTGCACGACATCTCCGCGCGCGAAATGACCTCCTACGGTCTGAAGGCCGTCGCGGCCTACCTCGGCATCACGGATGAGGATGACGAACGCACCTACCTCGCGGGCGATAAAATTCAGCAAGCCTTTAACGAGGACCGGACGAAATTCATCGCCTACCTCGGCGACGACCTGCGCGAGACGGCGGGGGTGGCGGACCTCCTGCTCCCGACTTATTTTGAACAGGTCAAAACCTTCCCCATCCTGCTCCAAGAGGCCACGCTACGCGGCACCACGAGCAAGATAGATCTGCTCTTTCAGGAGGAGTATTACCACGCGCGCCAGACCTGTCCAGTGCCGCCGGAGATGTCGCCCTTCGAGGGCGGCTACACCCGGAGTTTTCAGGAGGGCGTCTTCCGGCATGTGCTGCATTTCGACGTGGCATCGCTCTACCCGAGCCTCCTGCTCCTGCTGGATCGCAACCCCCGCAACGACGCGCTCGGCGTGTTCATCCCCCTCTTGCGCCGCTTGCGAGAGTATCGGCTCAAATACAAGGCGCTGGCCAAGAACGGAGCCTCAGCCGACGAGCGCGCCGAGGCGCAGGCACGGCAGGCGAGTTTTAAAATCCTGATCAACTCCTTCTACGGCTACCTTGGTTTTTCCGGCGCGCGCTTCGGCGACGGCGAGCTGGCGGCGGACGTCACACGGCGCGGACGCGAGCTGTTGCAGCAGTTGATCGACGGCTTCGCCGCGCAAGGCTGCCTCATCCTGGAGGCGGACACGGACGGCATTTACCTGTCATCAGAAAAGCACTACGCCGAGCCGGAGGAACTCCTGGCTACGGTGGCCTCAGTCCTGCCGACGGGCATCGAGCTCGAACACGACGGCAGCTACGAGGCGATGTTTTGCTACAAGTCGAAGAACTACGCCCTGCGCGAAGGTTCGCGGATGATCCTGCGCGGTAGTGCGCTGCGCTCACGCGGCATCGAGCGTTTCCTGCAAGAGCTCACCGGCCGGCTCATCCGCTTCCTGCTAGGGCTGGAGCCGGAGACACCGTTGGTGCGGCTGGAGCAACTGCGCGCGCAGATCGCGGCGCGGGAGTTACCGGTGGCGGAGCTGGCCAAGGCGGAGGTGCTGAGCATGAATCCCGACGCCTACGAACGCATGATCGCGGAGGGCGGAAAACCCCGCCGCGCCTCGGCGGAAGCGGCCCTGTTGATGAGCCCGCGCCCGCGCATGGGCGAGCGGGTGAGCTATTACCTGACGCACAAAACCAAGGGCCAGACCAACGACTGGCAACGCGCCCGCCCGGTGGCGGCCTACGATCCGGTGACGGCGCCCTACGATCCGAAAACTTATCTCGAAAAGCTGGACGACTGGCTGGAGCGCTACGGGCCGTTCCTCGGCGTAAAACCCGCCGGCGGCGAGCAGGGCGACTTGTTCGCGTAGTTATTCGCCGCAGAGCAGATCGAACTCGGGATCAAGCATGGCGCGTAGCATGGCTTGCAGCTCGGCGTCCATGGCGTGGAACTCGTCGGGGATGTCGAGGACCTCGATCTTGGGCAGATCGAGATCGGGGAAGCGGGAGCGAATCCAGGTTTTTTGGTCGCTCTCCATGACGTAAACGAGATCGGCCCAGTTGAGGTCGGCTTCCGAGATGCGGCGGGCGGCCTTGGCGTTGACGCCGGCGGAGCGGACCTCGAGACGGGCGTCGTTGCGGTAGAGTCGCTCGGCCGTGACGCTGCGCTGCTTGTTCATGGCGCAGACGAAGAGGACCTTGAGGCGGGCAGGCATGGGGGCGAGACGATTATTCGTCTAAAAATTCAGAGTTTAACGCAAAGGCGCAGAGGCGCTGAGACCCGCAAAAGATTCAGTTCATTTCGGGTGCCAAGGGGCAAGTAGGTCGAGCGCCTGA
>JBEGTN010000043.1:0-8545 GCA_041179405.1 Verrucomicrobiota bacterium | reverse complement strand
CCGCTGACCAGGCGTGCCGAATACGCGACCGATATCCTCATCAGCGGCGACACCCAGGTGGCGCTGCGCGGCAGCTATCGCATGCGCGCCGTGGGCGAGACGACGGTCAAAGGCCGCGCCGCCCCGGTGACGTTGCACGCGGTCGATGGAGCGGCCTGAGCGCTGCTCAGGCTCTTGTTCGTCCTCGCGGTTACTTGTTCCAGTTCCAGGTCACAGGCTTGCCGCCGGGCAGCATGACTGTGATCTGTGCCTGGCCTTGTTGGAACGTCAGGCCGGTGTAGTCCTCGCCTGCCACCGGCGTGATTGCCCGGATGTATTTTGTAGGCCCGGTGCCCACGATGTCGCGATAGGTGCATTCATTCTTGCCCGTTTCGAGGAAGTATTGGTCGGCTCCGGCCGCGAGCATGCGCAGGTTGTTGATCACGGCCTTTTCCTGCGAGGCGCTGCGCACTTTTTGAAACGCGGGGATAGCCATCGCCGCCAACACTCCGGTCGTGGCGATCACTCCTGGGTTGGCAAACATGAGGTTTGATTTGTGCGAAGAGCTCCAGTGCGAGCTGATCAACACGCCGTCGGGCAGGTTTTGCCGCACCGAGACGAGCGGGGCGTCGCCACCGCGCGGCAACAGGGTCAACACCATCGCCAGCGCCTGCAACTGGGCCGGCTCGAACTTGGGATTTAGCAGGCCGACACGATCCAGGCGCGAGGCCAGCGAGGGGCTCACGTAGGTCAGGCCGTTGCCGGTCTCGCCGAGGGCGGCGAGGGCTTGCTTGAAGGCCGCGTCGCCCGCGAGTTTCTCGCCGCCGCCGGTGCCGAAGGCGTGGCTCGTGGCGAAGGTGATCGCATCGCCCTTGATGCGCAGCTCCGGCGTCCAGTCGATCTTCGGCTCCTTTTCCTTGAGCGCGTAGATCGTCACGTCATCGACGACCGTCTTGTTAAACAGGGGCAGCTTGACCAGGGCCGGCTCGAGGATTTTGCCGAGTCCCTCGATGCGCACCAGCAGGTCGAAGACGGGCAAGGTGATGTCGGGCGAGGGCTGGAAGGTCCGGGACTCATCCACCTTGGCGACCACGGACACGTGCCCCTTAAGACCATTGATCAACGACAGGGGGCTCAGTCCCGTCTTGGGGTCGATTTCCTTGAGTTTGATCTCAAATAGATTTGCCGCCGGTTCGCCCGCCACGCGCGCGACCACGCTGCGCAGGGCGGCGTAAACCGCGGGTGAGTCCAGTTCGGTTTCAAACACGAGATCGGAGTCGGCCGGGGCAAACTGCGGCGCGACAAATGATGCGGGCGCGCCGCCGAGACCGGCCAGCAGTCCTCGGCGACCCTCAGGGGTGAGCAGGAACACGCGATTGCGGAAGGAGCCGTCCTTGGCCTGCACGGAGCTGAGGCCGAGCGCGCTCACATCGGTCAGGCCGAGATCTTTGAAAATGGGGCCGAAATCCTTCGGGATGAAAGCGGCGGCCTGCGGGTTTTGCGCGGCGGCCTGGACCACGAACTGGCGCAGGGTGGCGGCGAGTTTCAACACGTCGCCGTCGATATCGACGTAGCCGTAGAGGGTGCCGCCGAGCTCAAGGTGGCGGTTCACCGCCTCGAAGTGCGGGCTGCGCTCCGGGAGCGGCACGAGCGCGGCGGTGGCCGGCACGGCGGGCGGAGGAGTCGGCGACGGCGGAGCCTCGACGGGCTTTTTAGCGCAACCTGTGAAGCAGGCCGCCAGCAACCCTACGCACCAACCCATGGTTCGGATGTAACGCATGGGGCATACCCAAACCGACCCCGACCCCGGCGCAAAGCATCAAGTTGCGATTCCACCGATTCCTACCCGGTGGTGAACTGGCGGCGGATGGCTTCGGCGATGTCGTCGAGCTTCACCGGTTTGCTCACGAAATCGTCCATGCCGGCGGCGACACAGGCGTCGCGGTCCGCCCGGAGGGCGTTGGCGGTGAGGGCGATGATGCGCGGCTGGCGTTCGAAGGGTAGGCGTTCCCGAATTTCTCGGGTGGCGGTGAAGCCGTCCATCTCGGGCATCTGCAAGTCCATGAAAACGACGTCATAACGCCCTGCTTCGACGGCGGCGACGGCCTTCAGGCCGTTATCCACGGCATCGGCCTTGTAGCCGAGCCGTTCAAGGAAACGCAGGGCGACCTTTTGGTTGACGAGGTTATCTTCGACCAAAAGCACGGTGAGCGGGTGGGTCTCGGAGAGGTTCTCCACCAGGGGGCGCGAGGGCGAGCCGGAGAAGGGCATTTTCGTGGCGCCTGCGGGAGTGAGAAGACGACGGAGGGAAGAGACGACGATGTGGTTGCGCGCAGGACGGATGGTGGCGGCGGTGGGAACGCCTCCGAGGGCGGGCAGGGTATGCAGGTCGAAGCTGGCGGGGTGCAGCCAAAGCACGGGCACGGCGAGGGACTCCAGAGTGGCGAGCACCCCCAGTTTCTGGACGGCCGGTAGCCAGGCGGTGTCGAAGACGACGAAGGCGAAGGTCTGTTTCCCGATCGCGAGCAGGGCGGGTATGTCCTCGGGGTTTTCAGCCGAGAGAACGGTCCCGAGCTGGGAGGTGAGCAGGTCGGAGAGACGGCGACGATTCAGCGGATGCGAGTCCAGCAACAGCGTGGTGGGGCGTTTTCCGAAGTTGAGGACAGGACGAATGGGCGGGGTGGCGACGACGGCGGCCGTCAATGGCAGACTGAAGCTGAAGGTGGAGCCCTCGCCCTCGATGCTATTAACCTCCATTTCGCCGCCCAGAAGGTGGGCGAGGCGGTGGCAGATGGCGAGGCCGAGGCCGGTGCCGCCGTATTTGCGCGTCGTGGAAGAATCGACTTGGGAGAAGGGCTTGAAAAGCCGGTCCACGCGCTCGGCCGGGATGCCGATGCCGGTGTCGCGCACGAGGAAAAGAATGTAGTGGGGATCGGACTCCTTGGGGATGATCTCAACGGAGACGGAGCCCTGGTGGGTGAACTTGAGGGCGTTGTTGAGCAGGTTGCCCAGGATCTGGCGGAGACGGGTGGGGTCACCCTGGATCATCGCGGGAAGGGAAGGTGCGATGCGGTAGGCGATGTCGAGCCCGCGGGCGGCGGCCATGCCGGTGAAAAGTTCGACGGTGTCCTCAACGCAGTTGGTGAGGTCGAAAGGGATGGTTTCGACCTCGAGGTGGCCCGCCTCAATCTTTGAGAAATCGAGGATGTCGTTGATGACGGTGAGCAGGGTCTCGCCGGATTGACGGATGGTATTGACCGAGTCGCGTTGCTCGGAGCTGAGCTGGGTGTGGAGCAGCAGGCTGGTCATGCCGATGACGCCGTTCATGGGCGTGCGGATCTCGTGCGACATGGAGGCGAGGAAATCGCTCTTGGCGCGGGAGGCGGCGTCGGCCTCGGTCTTGGCGCGGCGCAGTTCGCGCTCGGCCTCGACGCGCTGGGTGATGTCGGAGGCGAGGAAGATGAGGGTCTCAAGGTCGCCGCCGCCGGCGTAAACGGGCTGAAGGTCGATATGGAGATCGTATTTGCGGCCGGTTTTGGCGACGCAGGAAAGGTCGCAGCCGACGGGGTTGCCCTCGTCGATGGCGCGGGCGAGGCGGGAGGCGGCGGCGACATCGTGGCCGGCCAGAAGATTGAGGGCGGACTGGCTGTAAACCTCGGTGAGGGCGTAGCCGAGGATGCGGGCGCAGGCCTCGTTAATCCATTCGATGCCGCCGTCAGGACGGGCGATGATAACCAGGTTGTCGGTGCGTGCGGCCACTGAGGAGAGTTTGCGCTGTTGGACTTGGGAATTGCGCAGGGCGCCCTCGGATTTGCGGCGCTCATCGACCTCGGCGCGCAGTTGGTCGTTGGTTAGTTCGGCGTGACGCTGACGGGCGCGGGCGATGCCGGCGAAGTGGATCGAGAGCGTGAGAAAGAGGGTGATGCCGAAGCCGGTGAAAAGTGCGAACTCGGGCAGGCGGCGGCGGGTCATGGTCTCGCGATCGTGGGCGGGAGCGATGCTGATGCGAAAGGGCCGTTGCAGAAAGGTGAAGCTGGCCGCCACCTTGTCGTCGAGATCGTCGTGCTCGCCGGCTTGGCGCGAGTCGTAAACGGGCTTGTTGTCGGCCTCGATGATGAAGTCGTTTTGTTCGCCGATGCGCAGTCGGCGGTCCACCGCCCGGAAGAATTTTTTGTAATCGAAGTCCGCAGTTACGAAACCGGTGAGAACATTGTTGTTGAGGATGGGGGTATAGATGGCAAAGCCGGTCGATTTTTCCGGCAGTATCAACGGCGGGGAGATGCTCGAAAAACCGCTTGAGCGAGATTGATTGAGCGTCTCCTGGCGCAGGGGGTCTTCGGAGTGGAGGCGGCGTGCCGCGGCCTGGTCGGTCGCGGGCAGGGTGGAGACCGTGTGCCCGTTCGGTTCCAGCCAAGAGAGATTGAGGGAGCCGGGGGCTTCCTTTAAGAACAGGGCCGCATTGGCGTTGCGTTTGGCCTGCTGGGTGCCGTCCGGGTTGCTCCACCGGCGGGCGAGGCGGTCGAGGGCGGTGGTCTGGCGCTCGAGCTCCAGGTTAATGTTACTGGCCAGATTATTGAGGGTGGTTTGGGTGGTGACGGCGGAGTAGTAAGTCTCCCGCTCACGCAGGCCGCTCCAGAGGATCAGCGTAATCGCGATGGAGGCGCAGGCCACAGGCATGGGCAGCCAGGCGGGCGGGTTCTTGATGTCGTCCCGTTGAAATCTCCACGCCACGAAGATGAAGGCCATTCCAAGGATAAGGAAGGCGATGCCCTTGTAGAATGACATGGCACCGCCGCTGGCCCAGCCGAGACTGCCGGATATACCAAGGAAATAACTGATCACGCCCGCGCCTCCGACCGCTGCGACGAGGGAGCCGAGGGTGGCGAGCGAAGGACCACGGAGCCGTGTGCGATTACGTAACAAGGGCGAAATCAAAAGGCCGGAGAGCAGGCACACGCAGGCGTTCATCGGCGTCATCCGCCCCGGGCTGGCGGCTGTGGCGGCAGTGAGATAATCCGTCGCGATCAACTGGTCGATTTGGAGATCCAAGCCTGTGATCATCTCAACGAGATTGGCCAGGCCGACGAGTGCTGGAATGAGGGCCAGCCATGCCAGGATGGCATAGCGGAGTTCCACCAGGACTATGCAGAGGCCGAGGATTACGTAGCACAGGCCGGTATTGGCCTTTAGCGGCACGGTTTCGTTGCCGCCGAGCAGCAGAAAATCGAGTCGCAACCACCAACCAACGAGCACGAGCAGGCCGAGTAAAGCGGTCGCGCAGCCAAAGGTCAGGGTAAGACGTCTGGACCATGGGCCGCGGTCAGCTGGCATTATGTCGTAGGACTCCATGAACTTGAGTTACTGTTTACGGGGCGGGCGAAGACTGGCGAGGGGATTCATCGCCTCCGGTGCCAGGCGGTGCCGGAGCGGGTTTGGGTTCGGAGGGAGACGGAGTGAATTGATTGGTGATTTTACGTAGCAGCTTTCGTGGTCCGTGGGCGAAGCCCCAGGTCGGTTTGTCGAGCGTGCCGCCCAGCTCCACCTCGAGAGCGCTGGCGAAGGGCGAGAGCACGAGGCCGGCGGTGTTGCCCAATAATCCGCCTTGCTCGAAGGGTATCACCCGGGCGGTGAACGCGAGATTGCCGTCGGGCATCGTGTAGTCTCCGCGGGCTTCGACCGGCGAGGCGGAGCCGGTAAAAAAGAGACGTTCGAAGGCGAGGGTGTTGCGGTCGAGGTTGAAGCGGGCGTCGGCCTCGGAGAGTTTGAGGGTGCTGAAGCCGAGACCGAGGCCGTTGAGCAACTCGGAGAAAAGACCGAGCAAGCGGATGCGGGCGAGGTCGGCACCGGCGATCTGCGCGGTGCCCTTGCCGGAGAAACCGAGCGGATCGTCGAGCGGGCCGGTGGCGGTGAGGGTGAAGTCGAGGCGACCGCCGAGGGGCTTGGCCGGAGCGGCGGCCGGCGCGGCGGCGGTGGTTGGCGGCGGGGGTGTGCGGGTGGCCTGGAACTCGTGCCAGCGGGCGAGCACGGTGTCGGCGGGGGCCTTGGCGAGCTTGGCTTCGAAGGCGAGCCAGCGTGCGTCGGACGGGCCGCTTACGATGGCTTCGCCGGTGAGATCGCCGTCGGCGAAACCGGCGCGGATATCGTGCAAGGCGAGCTCGGTGTTTGTGCGTTCGATGCGGACGGCGAGACGATCAAGCGGGAAGTCATGGAAGTGGAAGGGTGCGCCGGCGATCAGATCGAGGGTGTAGCGCTGATGGCCGGCGTCGGTGCCGGCGGCCGGTCCGAAGACCTTGCCCGCGAGGTGGAGGGAGGGCGGCACGGAGAAACGCATGGGGGCCGTGATCTCGCGGCCTTCGTCGCCAAAGAGCTGGGGGATGGCCTCGGGCGGAAGATTCGAGCGCACGTCGAACTCCATGCGCTGCCAGTCGTCGGCGACGGGATCGTAGATCCGGAGCACATGACCGTCGGCACGCGCGGTCCCTTGGGCGGCTTGAAACCCGACTATGTCGGTCGAGTGGCCTTGCACCCAGGCGCGGACGGCCAGGCTGTCCAGCGGCAGGTCGCGAATGCGAACTCCGATGGTGTTGGCGGCGGCGAAAACAGTGGTGAGTTCCGGTTGACCCCAGATGCCGGCGATGTCGGCGGTGGCGTTGGGCGGGGCGGCTTTGAAGTCAAAATTTGCCCAGAGATGATCCCACCACTCGGTGAACCAGCCCTTGATGTGCATCGGGCGAAGACGGCCGCCGAGCAGAAAACGATAGGCGAGCGTATGAATGTCCATCTCGTAGCTGCCGGTCGCGGCGTTCTCGCCTTGCATGAGAAACAGCTCGTCCACGAGGAGGTGGTCGCCTTCGAGCACGGCTTGTCCGCCGGCGCGGGTGAAGCTCACCTCATGGGCGACGGCGGAGCCGACTTCGAAGCGGGCTCTGGCGTCGTGCAACTTGCCGCCGGGGTCCAGCCTGACGCCGAGGTCGAGTTGAATGGGATCGGTGAGGCTGAGGATGTCGCGTGTCTTGGGAGGGAGGCGGGGTTTGACGACTTCGAGCAGGGCAGGGGTGAAGTCGCCCTTGGCGGCGATCAAACCGGAACGGGCAACGGGACCACCCAGGGCGCGGACCTGCCACGGGCTGTCGGCCAGCCGGGTGAGGAGCAGGGCGTCGAGCCGGTCGCCGAAGGGATACCAGAGGGCTTTCAGCACAAACGGCGCGGAGGGCAGTCCGGTATCGGGTAAGTTGATACTGTGAACGGACAGCGTTGCGGTGGCGTTGACCGTGAGCAGATCCTTTGCGTCGAGCAGCAGGGTGAAATCGACGCCCTGGGCGTCTGCCGGGCCGACGGCGGCGGGGAGGGAGGGGAAGGCGAGACGGGCGGCGGCTATGCGCAGAGTCAGCGCCGAAAGGTCGGGCTCCAGGGCCTGCGAGAGGGGGACGGATGCGACCAGGCGGGCTTCCTCAAGGCTTGCGCCGGCGAAGACAGCGGGCAGGCCGCGCAAGGAGTTAAACTCGAAGCGGGGGATATCCGTGGAGACGGTCAGCCGATCCGGCGACAGGTCGATATCGAGGGCTGCAACGGAGGCCAGGGGCACCGCATCGATTTGTTTAGTCACGTCCGCCAGACGACCAAGGGCAGACTCCAGATTGGCCGCAAGGTCTGCGAGGGGGTCCGCCGGTGCCTGCCCGGTGCCGGCGGGGGAGGCGGGGGAGGCGGGGGCCACGATGCGACCGTGAAGGGAGGCGGCCACGCCGAAAATGCGGGCGGAGGCCGCGTCCAGGCTCCAGGGTTTGTCGTCGTCGGGCCGGGTGAGGAGAAAATCGCCGGCGGTGAGCACAGGCCGGTCGGCACCGGAGGGCGAGCGGCGGGCGGGCAGGGTCAGACGGAGGCCGGTGACCTCGAGGCGGCGCGGGTTTATCGCACCGCCGAGCAGATCGAGACGACGCAGGTCGAGGGAGATGCCGTCGGCGGCGATGACGGGAGCGGTGTCCTTTGGCAAACCAAGCCGGACCTTGCTCAGTGAAAGCCGGCCTGAGGGGTCGAAGAAGACGTCGCCGGCCTGTAAAACCAGGCCGCGGGCGGCGAGCCGTGATTCAAGCTCGCGGACTATGAAGACCGGCAGGCGTATGCCGCCGTCGGCGGCAATGCGTATCTGGATGAGCAATACAAGGATCAGAACAGACCAGCCTCCCAGGCGAAGGGACAGGCGCAGCAGGCGGAAGAGCCGGCGAAGACGGGAGGCTGGAGTGCGTCGGGACAAGATTAAGGTGCTTCGGTGTTTGGGCTGATCAACTGTTTAGCAGGAGTCCCGTGGAGTCACCGGAAGTCAGCACGACTTTCCCCGTGCTCTTCAGGGTGGCCTGAATGTCGAGCAGGGTGAACAGGGCGGTGGCGACCTCGGGCACGCGCTGGATCTCGGCGAGGGCGTGGCCGACGACTTGGGGGCGCACGGCTTGGGCCTGGCCGAGGCGCTGGGCGGCCTTTCGGTCGGCTTCGGAGTGGATGATGGCGACCTCGTTTTCTCCGGCCTGGCGCATGGCGGCGGTGACCTGGCGGAGGCGGTTGACGACCTTGC
>JBEGTN010000042.1:0-13533 GCA_041179405.1 Verrucomicrobiota bacterium | reverse complement strand
CGCGGAGCGAGCCGGCGGACGGATGCGCGTCGGTTGACATCGCGGCGAGGTGGATTCAGGTGGCGATCAACATCACTGCTGGCACGACGGCTGCACTTTGGTTTAGGGGTGCATGTCTTTTCCCAATTCACCATGACTAATTCCGCTCTCGTTTCTTCCTCCGCCGCCGATCTCACGCCTCCGCTCCGGGTCGGAGTGCTTGGCCTCGGCATCATCGGCGGTCTCTGGGCGCGGCACTACGCGGCGGCGGGTGTGCTCGCCGGGTCGTGGAACCGCACACCGCAGCCTGCTTCGCCGGGTTGGCGCGACACACCGGAGGCGGTGGCCTCGGCGGCGGACGTCGTGCAGATCGTGGTGGCGGATCCGCCGGCGGTGCGGGCCTTGCTGGCGCGGATCATACCCGTGCTCGGGCCGGGCAAGACCGTGGTGCAATCCAGCACCATAGACCCGGCGGCGTCGGACGAGTTTCGCGCGGTGGTGGTCGCGACCGGCGCGCGTTATCTGGAAGCGCCCTTCACGGGCAGCAAACCGGCGGCGGAGCGTCGGGAGATCGTCTTTTACCTCGGCGGTGACGAGGCCCTGGTGGCCGCGATGGAGCCGGTGCTGGCGTTGGTGTCGGGCACGCGGCTGCACATCGGCGACAACCGGCAGGCGGCCACGCTCAAGCTCGCGATGAATCTTAACATCGCGGTGCAGATGCAGGGGCTGGCCGAGGCGCGCACGCTCGCGGCGGGGGCGGGCATAGGCGACGAGGTTTTTTACGGAGCACTGGCGAAAAACGTGAGCTACTCCGGGCTGGTGAAGTTGAAGGAGGCCAAGTTGAGGGCGGCGGATTTTTCCCCGCAGTTCTCGGTCAAGCATCTGCACAAGGACCTCCGGCTGGCGGTGGCGACGGCCGGGTGCAACGAGTTGCCCGCGCTCGACGCGGTGCGGCAGCAGCTCAAGACGGCCGAGGCGCGAGGGCTGGGGGACGCGGATTTCTCGGTCCTGATCACGCTGTTGAACGGGGCTTGAGGGCGGCGGCGCATCTTTTGGCGCGGTGCGTTGACGCCCGTCTTGAGATTGGCATCTTGCTCACA
Source organism: Verrucomicrobiota bacterium (assembly GCA_041179405.1). Classification (GTDB taxonomy): domain Bacteria; phylum Verrucomicrobiota; class Verrucomicrobiia; order Opitutales; family Opitutaceae; genus IMCC26134_A. The sequence continues at coordinate 12,454 of JBEGTN010000042.1, read as the reverse complement.
TGAGCGATTTTTTCTCCGGGGCGCAGGTCATCACGGCCAAGGAAACATTGGGGCGTTTGCGCGAGGCCATGCGCAGCACGATCAAGGGCAAGGACAGCGTGATCGACCGCGTGCTCGTCGCCTTGGTGGCGGGCGGGCACGTGCTGATCGAGGACCTGCCCGGGGTCGGCAAGACCACGCTCGCCTACGCGCTGGCGCGCTCGATGGATTGCTCGTTTTCCCGCGTGCAGTTCACCAGCGATCTGCTGCCGGGCGACGTGACCGGTGTGGCGATCTACGACGAGTCGGTTAAGAATTTCGTTTTTAAAAAAGGTCCGGTTTTCGCCAACATCGTGCTGGCGGACGAAATCAACCGCGCGACCCCCAAGACCCAATCTTCGCTGTTGGAGGTCATGGATCGCGGCAAAGTCACCATCGACGGCGAGGCTCACACGGTGGGCGGGCCTTTTATGGTTTTCGCGACTCAAAACCCGGTGGACTACGAGGGCACGTTTCCTTTGCCCGAGAGCCAGATGGACCGCTTTTTGATGCGTTTGCAAATGGGCTACCCGCAACCGGCGGACGAGCTCGACATCCTGCGCAGCCTGCGTTCTGGCTACGACTCCATCCCGGTGGCACCCGTGGTGACGCGCACGGAGATACTCCAGCTGCAATCGCTGGCGCAGCACGTTTTCACTGAAGAAAGCGTGCTCGAATACATCCTGCGCATAGTTGGCGCGACGCGCACCGAAGTTGATTTTCGCGCGGGGGTGTCGGTGCGCGGAGGGCTTGCCCTGAAACACGCGGCGCAGGCGCGGGCCTTGTTGTTTGGACGGGATTTCGTGGTGCCCGAGGATGTGCAAGTGTTGGTCGAGCCGGTGCTCGCCCATCGCCTGAACCTGTTGCGACCAGCCGCCGACGGTCTGGAAGAACGCCGGTTGGTGGGCGCGGCGCTCAAGCGCATCGTGGCGGCGGTGCCTCCGCCGATCTGAGCGGGAAACGCGGATGGAAAGTTTTACTCCAAGCACATCGTCGGCGGGTTACACCGAGTGGCAGGGTTCCCTCAAGGTCGGCCGGAGCCGGAGCGGCCACCGCTGGCGCCGGCTGCTGTGGATGATGATCTATCCGCGTCGTTCGCATCGCATCATGCCCACGCTTACGGGCGTGTTGCTCATCGTGGTGTCGATGGGCATCGGCATGGCCGCCTACAACACGGCGAACAACATCCTGTTCATCACGCTTTCACTGCTCCTTTCATGTCTGGTTTTGAGCGGGGTGATGTCGTGGTTGAACATGCGCTGCGTGGCTTGGCGTTTGCAGGCGGCGGGGCCGTGGCGGGCCGGACAGGCCCAGACCGTGGGCCTGGAGCTGCGCAACGCGAAGACTCTTCTGCCAACCTACGGGCTATGGTTCGACATCGCGGCCGGCAACGCTCCGGGCGTGCGCCGCCACCTGAGCATGCGTCTGGATCCGGGCAGGGAGACCCGGATGGAGTGGCCGATCGTGCCGGATCGTCGGGGGCCCTTGACCATTCATCTGCGCGGAGTCGGATCGCTCTTCCCCTTCGGGTTCCTGCGCAAAACCCTCGCGAGTGAGCTGATGAGGGAGGTGCTGGTCTGGCCCGCGCCGGTGGAGTATAGGCGTCATTCCGATGGAGCGTCGTGGCGCGAGCAGAGCAGCGAGGGCCGGGTAAACCGGTCGGGCTCCGGCGATGATTTGCTGGCTTTGAGGCGCTATTCGCCCGGCGATTCCCCGCGCCTGGTCAACTGGAAGGCGAGCGCCCGGTTGCAGCATTTGATGGTGCGTCAGTTTTCGGCTGAAGGGCTGGAGGGCTTTACCCTTTGGGTGCGCACCGACGCGGAGCGCTGGACGAGGGCGGAGCAGTTTGAGCTCGCGCTCAGTCTCGCGGCGACGCTGGCGGAGGATCTTTTCCAGATGGAGCGCCTGCAGGCTCTGGTGATCGATAATGAACCGCCCCTGCCGGTCAGGCGGATGCGGGATGTCGAAACCTTTTTGGACCGCCTGGCCCGTCTCGAAACCAAGGTGATCGAGGACAAGGGTGCTCTCCCCGTGGGGACGCACGGAGAGGCCCGTCGGCGTATAATGGTGCTGGAACCGCAAGGACCGCGCGGAGTCGCGGCCATGATCGATGGAAAACTCGCGGCCACAGCTTAATCTCGCCGAACTGACGCAAGTGCGCTGGCTCCTGGGCGGCCTGCTCGGGCTGCTCTCGGCCTGGACGGTTTTCTACATGGAGGTGGATGCGCTGGTGGCGTTGACGATGCTGACGCTGACCGTCCCGGTCTTCACTTTCTATCCCCGGTTATCCAAGCTTCTGCCCAAGTGGGCGCATCTTCTGGCTTTTCCGCTCATCGTGACGCTGTTTGCCTTTGACTGGTGGCAGGGCGGCGAGGCCCTGCCCGCGATGATCCGCCTGGATCTGATGTTGCTGGGCTACCGCTGCGTGGCTCCGCGAGGAAGACGCGAGGACCTTCAGTTGATCCTGCTCTCCCTGTTTGCCGTGGTGGTGACGGGGGTCTTCACGGTGTCGATCGCCTTCGTGATTCAAATCCTGCTTTTCACGGCCTGCGCGCTTTCTCTTTTGCTCGCGGTGACGATCTCGGATTCTCGCTCGGGCGCCGACGGCGAGGATCATTCCGGCTGGGACCGGGTGCGCTGGAGTGAGCTTTCGCGGCGGCTGCGTGCGGTCAGCGACTGGCGCGTAGTGGCTCTGGGTGCGATGCTCTTTGGTGGAGTGGTCGGGCTGACGGTCGTGCTTTTTCTGGCGATACCACGGTTCGAGATATCGAACAGTCTCTTCATAGACCAACTGACTTCGCGCAAGGCTCTGACCGGATTTACGGACAACGTGCGTTTTGGTGACGTGACATCCATCCAAGAGGATAAAAGCATGGCCTTTGCAGTGGACGTAGATCCGGAATTGGTGCCGGCCGAGCCGTATTGGCGTATGCTCGTGCTCGATGAATACACGACCGACGGGTTCAAGATGTCGCAGGGTTTGAGCCAGGATTTTATCTCGGCTTCCGAACGCATGACCTCGCACATCGGTCCCCGCAGGGGAGATTTTAGCGGCGGAGTGTGGACGGTATTTTATCAGCCCGGAGTCAGCAGATACCTGCCCCTGCTCGGTGCCTTTACCCAGATCACTTTTGGCGAGCCGCATACCCTTGCGCAGAACCGCGAGCTGCATCTTGCCAGACTCGCCAATGATCCGTCGAAAGTGGTGGGATATCGTATAGAGGGAATGGATACGAGTGGATTTATTCAGGACCGTAATTTCGCGTTGCGCAGAGCCGGCGAGGAGCCGGAAGAGACCTGGCCCAGGCGCCGGCGCCGCCACCACGATGTCGAAGATCAGGTGCCTCCGCCCACTTTTCTGAATCTGGGGATTTCCCAGCCGGATGACATAGCGCGCCTGGCCGGTTGGGTGGAGGAGATGGGAGGCACGCGGGAAGGCGGGGCCGATCTCGCCAGACGGGCGGGAACCTGGTTGCAGGAGCGGCATTATTACAGCCTGCACAGCAGCATTCCCGCCGGGGTGGGTGATCCGCTCGTCCGCTGGATCGCCTCGAGCGAACCCGGGCACTGCGAATTATTCGCCGGCGCGCTGGTCATCCTCGCACGTGCGGCCGGAGTGCCGGCGCGGCTCGTGACAGGTTTCAAGGGCGGGTCCTGGAATCCCCTCAGCGGCGGCATTCGGGTGCTGAACTCAGACGCCCATGCCTGGTGCGAGGTTTGGGACGACAAGGTAGCGTCGTGGGTGAGGGTGGATCCTACGCCCGGGGCGGTTTTGATCGCCTCCGCGCTTCCCGCAGTCGCCGGATCCGGCATGACGACTATTACGGACGATAACAGTTGGGCGGCGCGTTTCGACGGCATGCGTATTTTCTGGTATCGTCGGGTGGTGAACTTCGATTCGTCCTCGCAGGTGAGTTTGTTGCGGACCTCCAAAGACGTCGTCCAATCCAAGGCGGTCGAGGCGCGAGCCTGGTTGGAAGGCACGGCTGCGTCGCTGATGAGTTGGTTGCGCGCGCCCTGGGGGTGGACCCGCTACTTCGGCTTCACGACCACTCTGGGTTTTGCGGTGGGTTCGATCGTGCTGTGGCGTAAATTTGGCCGGGCGATGTGGCTGGGTTGGCGAAGCCGGCGCGCCGGCGCAGGGAGAAAGGACCCCCTGCGCGCCGAGGCGGCACGTTGGTTGAGAAAAGTGGAAGCCGCCGGGATCTGGACCGAAACCGGATGCTCCCACCCGGCCTTGTCGCAGGTCAGGGAAGACCTCTTGCGTCTCCGATTCGGTGATCGTGAGACCTGGCCCGAGCCCATGGAAATTTTCCGCAGCGCACAACGCGAGATACGAAACGCGCAACGAGATCGTCAGAATAGGGGAGTATTTCGTCAGACGTAGATTCCGCCGCCGATGAGGCGGTCGCCCTCGTGGAAGGCGATGATCTGGCCTGCGGCCAGACCGCGTTGCGGGGTGGTGAAAATGACTCGGGCGGAATCAGGCCCCTGGAGGGTGAGCGTGATCGGAACACGGGGATCACGGTAGCGCACGCGAGCTTCCAGCGCGAGCGGGCCGGAGCTGGAGTGGGGGGGGGCGGGGGTGTTCCAACGCAGGCCGTGCACCGCCACTTCGGTGGTGAACAAGCCCGGTGACGACAGCTCGTCGAAGGCAACGAGCAGGGCGCGATCGGAGGCACGTTTACCCACGACGACGTAGGCTTTGTTGTCGGTGTTGGAGGGGACTCCGATGCCCTTGCGCTGGCCAAGCGTGAAGAAATGCAGGCCGCGATGTTCGCCGAGCACGCGATCATCGTCGGCGCGGACGATCGGTCCGGGGGCGTCGGGCACGTAGGCGCGGAGAAAGTCAGCCATTTTCACCTGACCGATGAAGCAGATGCCCTGGCTGTCCTTTTTTTCGGCGGTGGCCAGTCCGGCGCGGCGGGCGAGAGCGCGGAGTTCGGGTTTAAGCAGGTCGCCGATAGGGAAACGTGCGTCGCGAAGTTGCCCCTGGGACAGCATGGCGAGAAAATAGGACTGGTCCTTGTTTGGATCGACGCCCTCCAGCAGGGCGAACTGTTCGCATGACGCCTGGGACAGACTGGAGCGGCGGGCGTAGTGGCCGGTGGCCACGGCGGAGAAGCCCTGGTCGATGGCCCACTGGCGCAGCACGCCGAACTTGATCTCGCGGTTGCACATCACGTCGGGGTTGGGCGTGAGACCGGAGCTGTATCCTTCGAGTAGATACGAAACGACGCGTTCGCGGTATTCCTCCATCAGGTTGACGACGCGGAAGGGGATGCCGAGCTGGTCGGCGACGCGGCGGGCGTCCGCGATGTCCTGCTCCCACGGGCAATCACCGACGATGTTGTCCTCGTTGATCCAGTTTTTCATGTAGGCGCCCTCGATGGGCACGCCTTGATCGCGCAACACGAGGGCGGCGACGGAGCTGTCCACCCCGCCGGACATGGCGACGAGAATCCTGGGTTGGGACGTAGGCGACACGGACGGAATCGAAAAAACGAGCTTCAGGGTTTCGCCACGGGCGAGTCGGGACTGGCGATCTCCCAGGTCTCGCCGCCGAACTCCAGGCGCTGGCCAACGATAAGAGGAACGGCAGCTCCATTCAAAACGTCTTTGCCGTTATGCTTTACCCCATTTACGCCTTTGCCGGCCTCGATCCAGAAGGCTCCGCGAAAGTGATGAATGACGAGGTGGCAGGGTTCCAGGGCCGGGACATTGATGGCGATGCCGCAGAGGGGGTCGCGACCCAGGTTGCAGTCGGAGAGAACCCAGGCCACGCGTTGGTCGGCGAGGGAGGAATGGGTCGTGGTGAAGCGGAGGGCCCCGCCCGGCTTGAGCTGGACGCGGGTGGATTCGTCGGCCCAGCGTGGGTCGAGCGCGGGGCCGAAGGCAGAAGCGGAGGCCTGGTGTTTGAGTTTGAGCGAGAGAACCTCGGCCAGGTTTAATTCGGGCTCACCCGTGAGGTCCCACGGCAGCGGGGAAGTCGTGGTGAGCGCCTGGGCGCCCAAGCGGGAGCCGTTGGTGGCTTTTTCGTCGGCGCGCAGGGTGATCTTGCCGCTTTGCAAACCGAGCAGAACATGGCGGCGGGAGATTTGTTTGAAGGCTGTCGTGGTATGGGGCAGGGGGAAATCGGGCGGTGATTCGTCGATGCCGATTTTGGTAGGTTTGCGGCCGATGACCTGGTTGTTGCCGGAGAGGAGCAGGATGTGGCGGACGCCGGCGAGGCCTGGCCCGACTGCGCGCAGACTCAGCGTTCTGACGGGCACCACCGGAATAGGGGTGGAGCCGGTGAAGCTTTGGGGGGTGGTGCCAGTGCTTGCGCCACTGCCGGTGCCGGGCATGACGCGAATGGTTTTGCCCGTGTCCACCTCGGGCGGAGGTGGCGGAGGAGGCGGGGGCGGAGCAGGCGGTGGGGACGGGGGTGGAGGAGGCGGGGGAGATGGCGGAGGCGTCACCTTTATTTCTACCGGCGTCGGTGGCGTCGTCGGCGGCTTAGCGGGTGGCGGTGGCGGAGAAATGGGCGGAATGGTGATCCCCGGTTTCGCGGGCGGTCTCATCTGCGGCGGGGTAGTGCCTAGTTTAACCGGTCGCAGGGGGGTAGTGGCGATTTCCCAGCGCATGAGAAGCAGCACGCGTTCATCGCCGGGGGGAAGTGCGCTGAGACGCTCTTTGAGCTTCTTGGCTTCAAGGTCGAGGCGCAGGCGATCCGCATCGGGAGCAGCCAGGGACTGGGCGAGCAAATAGACTTCGGCTGCCAGTTCGACGCCTGCAAGCCAGGGGCGCGCCTCGGCGAGAGCGCGACTGTTCATGATTCGAATGGCCGGGGGGCCTACCTTGGACTTCTGCTCCCACTCCTTGATTTGCTCGATGAGAGTGTCGCGCACGGCGACGGGGTTGGAGACCGGAAGGTTGAGCTTGGCGGCGGCCAGATCGAGGGCGGTTTCGAGCGACATGAGTGGGCGGGAGTAAGTTGCTTCGCGAGTGAACGAGAACGACCACCCTTTGGGCAAGAGAGTGATCAAGGCTCGCGGGCGGTGAAAATCAATGCTGCGGGCGAGGAGCACAGGCGGTCAATGAGCGCCTCTGTTTTTACAGGGCGCAAGGCCCCGGGCTGAAGGATGAGAGGCCTTTTCAGGCGGGGTCGGACGGGGCGAAGTTGAAGGCATACACGTCGATCGGGCCGGTGTGTCCTTTCACGGTGTGCGAGCCAAGGCCTTTGCAGCGGGCGGCGCCGGCATCCCATTTATCAATAAATTCACCGGTCACGAGGCAGTTTTGGTTGAGAACACGGGTGAGGGCCTGAAGGCGGAAGGCGACGTTCACGGTGTCGCCTACAAGGGTGTAGGCACCGGCGCCGAGATGACCGAGGATAACGGAGCCGAGGTGGAGGGCGTAACCGCAGCCGAAGATGCTGCCGGCCAGACTCTCGGCATGCTCCCGGGCGAGACTATCGCACGCGGCGGAGAGGGCGGCGGGCACGCACATCGCGCGGGCACGGGTGGCCGGGGTGGCGTCGGTCCAGTAGGCGAGCACGGCGTCGCCGATGAATTTGTCCACGATGCCGCCATTGCCTTCGATGATGCGGGTGCATTCGCGATACCATCCGCCGATGATCTGCGCGAGCTCGGCGGCGGGCAGACGTTCAGAGAGAGCGGTGTATCCACGCACGTCCGACACGAGGATGAGCACGGGCAGGGAGCGAAGCTCGGGCTGGGTGGTGGAGTAGGACTCGTCTCCGACGCCGGCGACGGTAGGCGTGGTGGTGGTTTGGAATTCGAAGGAGTGGTCGAGCAGGCGGATGCGGTCGCCGGGTTGCAGCAATTGTCCGGTCACGACGCGGCGATCATTGATGAAGCTGCCGTTCACACTGCCGAGATCGTAGAACCAATACTCGTCGTCGCCCTGGGCGCGAATCATGGCGTGCTGCCGGGAGATACGGTTGTCCACCACGCGCACCTGGGCGTCGGAGCTACGACCGATGAGGGTGTTGGCAGCCAATTTGGGGCGCTCCTGAGTGGTAAGATTTAACAGGTGGGCGGGCATCGTCGGTTGAGAATGGGCCTACCAAACCCGTAAAAAACCGAAAGGTTAAGTCTTAAACCATCGTGATGCACCATCGTGGTGGGCCGATGTTGGTTTTAAAAACCGGAGGAGGGGGCGTTCCCTCAGCGCTTCGCTTTGAGCTCGGCGAGGTCTGCGGCGAGGGTATCGACCTTGCGGAAGAGGTCGGGGAGGCGTTGGCGAAGCACGTTGATGCGTTGTTCGAGCTGGTAGGACAGGCAGGGAGAACCCTTCCAGAAGGTGCCGGGGGCGACGGTGGTGTTGATACCGCTCTGGCCGTCGGCTTTGGAACCCTTGCCCATGGTGAGGTGACCCGCCACGCCGGCCTGGCCGCCGAGCACCACGTAGTCCTCCAGGGTGGCGCTGCCGGAGATGCCGACCTGGGCGCAGATGATGCAGTGACGGCCGATGACCACGTTGTGGCCGATCATCACGAGGTTGTCGATTTTGGTGCCAGAGCCGATACTGGTGCGACTGAAGCGCGCGCGGTCGATGGTGGTGTTGGCTCCGATCTCCACATCGTCAGCGATCACGACCTGGCCGATTTGAGGGATTTTGAGGTGTTTGCCCGTGCTGGAGTCGTAGCCGAAGCCGTCGCTGCCAATGACGACGCCAGGATGGAGTCTGACGCGTTCGCCGATGATTGATTCGGTGGCGATATGGACGCCGGCCATGAACCAGCAATCGGCACCAATGCGCGCGCCGCGACCGATGAAAGCCTGCGCACCGATGTTCGAGCGGGGGCCGACGACGGCATGGGCTTCGACCACGCAGAGCGGACCGATGCTGGCGCTTGGGTCGATGCGAGCGGCGGGGTCGATCACTGCGGAGGGGTGGATGCCGGCGGCGGGGCGGGGCCAGAGAGTTTGCTCCAGGCGGGCGCAGAGGATGGCGAGGGCGGCGGAGGGGTTTTCGACGAGAAAGAAAACCTGATCGGGCGAGGGCTCGCCCACGTAGTCGGCAGGCAATAGCACGAGCGAGGCGCGGGAGGCGGGAACCTCGGGCTTGTATTTCGGATTGCCGAGGAAAGAGAGCTCGCCGGGGCCGGCGTCTTTGAGCGCGGCTATGCCGGTGATGGCGACGGAGGAGGTGCCGCGAATGGCGACAGGAGCAAGGATTGATTGGAGCTCTGCGGCGGAGTAGGCGAGCGTCATAGGAGGGTGGGAAAGGTGGGGTGGTAACGGGCGCGGGGCAATGACGTAACGGGCAAAAAAAAGCCCGCGGCGCGGTGAGCGCTGCGGGCTGAGCTAGTCAAAAGGCGTGAAGACTTTACTTCTTGTTGGCGGGAGGGGTGAAGAGAGGGGCCGCTGGCTTGGTGTCGGCCTTGGCGGGAGCGGCGGCGGCAGGTTTGGCATCGGTCTTGGCGGGAGCGGCGGCGGGAGCGGGCATGTTGGCCGGACGGCCCTTGGCGATCTCCTTCTTCACTTCCTCGGTGATGTCGTAGGCGGGATCGGAGTAGACGATGGCGTTGATGCCGATGTTGCTGAGGCCCGACTTGTCGAGGACGAGGGTGGCACCCTTCTTCTTGGCGATTTCAGCGACGATGGCGTTGATCTTTTCGAACATGATGCCACGGAAGTTGGCGATGCGCTCTTGGAAGACGCGTTGGGTGCGCTGGCGGTAGTTGTTAAGCTCGGTGAGCTTGCGCTGGCGCTCTTCGGCCTTGGGGCGGAATTCTTCCTCGAGCTTGGACTTGGCTTCGGCGGTGAGGGCGGGGTTCTTGGCTTTTTCCTGGATTTCCTGCATGGAGGCCTCGATGGACTGGCCATCTTTCACGATGCGCTCGATCTCTTCGTTGGCCTTGGCCTCGTCGACCTTCAGTTTGGCGTTCTGGTCTTCGGTCTCGTAGTGGGAATCGAGCAGCTTGGCCATTTCAACCACCAGGATTTTTGGGGCCGGCTGGGCGGATGCGGTGAGCGCGGTGCCGGATACGGCGAAAGCGGCGATAACGGAGGCGAGGATTTTGTTCATGCTATGGAATGTAAGGAAGGGTTGTTTGAGAACGAAAAGTTAAAGACAGGCAATTTAGAAGCGGGTGCCAAAGGAAAAGTTAAATTGCAGGCCGTCGTCATTGCTCGTGCCGTTGGTGTTCGTGGAGCTGGTGATGGGAATGCCGAAGTCGAGGCTGAGGGGGGCGCCGCCGACCATGAGGCGCAGACCGATGCCGAAGTTGTCGTTGTAGTTGGAAACGTCGAAATCGTAGGCGTCCTTGTTAACGAAGCCGACATCGTAGAAGAAGGCGATGCGGAGGGGATCGACGACCTCTATGCTGTATTCGACGCTGCCGAAGGCATAGGTTTTGCCGCCTGCGGGGTCGTTATTTGCGCCGATCTTGGGGCCGACATCACGGAACTTAAAGCCGCGCAGCGAGCTGGGGCCACCGAGGAAATAACGATCGAAGTAAGGCACCGAGGTGCTGTCGCCGAAGTTGTCGATCACGCCGGTGCGGCCGATGAAGGAAATGACCTGGTTGAGGGTCTCGAAAGTCGGGTAGAACTGGGAGCCTCGGAACTCGAGACGGTAGTAATCGGTGTCGGCCGCGAAGGGACCGCCGGCGACCTCGGTGGTGAGTTCGGCGCGGTTACCCCGGGTGGTGTTGAAGAGGCGGTCGCGGGTATCACGCAGGAGCTTGAAGGTGACCTTGGAGACGCTACGCGAGCCTTGCTCGGGGACGAGGAAGAGGGCGTTCACGGGATCGACGTCGTTGATTTCCACGACCTCGTAGGTGTAACCGACGCGACCTTCGACGAGCTCGAAGAGACGTTTGCGGAGGTAAACTTCGATGCCGGTGCGGACCTCGGAGTAGAGGTTGCTATAGTAGTCGGACGACGTGCGGTAGAGGTTGAAGCCGAGGGCGAGTTCACGCTCGAAAAGCCAGGGCTCTTCGAAGTTGAGGGTGGCCTCGCTGGAGCGGGAACCGACCTGGAGACGGAGGCGGAACTTCTGGCCGTCGCCTTGGAAGAAGGACTTGCGGTTGAAGAGGTCGAAGTTCGATTGGCTAACTTCGGCAAAGACGACGGCGCTCTCGAGGGAGCTGAAGCCGGCGCCGAAGCTGAGGTTGCCGGTGCGGCCCTCTTTGACGGCGATCTTGAGGTTGCGGCGGCCGGGCAGGTTGGTGCTCTCGGGGCTGACATTGGTCTCTTCAAAGAAGCGGGTGTTTTCCAAGCGCAGCTTGGAGTTGTTCATGCGCACGGTGTTGAAAACGTCGCCCGGCCCGAGGGCGAGTTCGCGGAGGATGACCACGCTCTTGGTCTTGGTGTTGCCCTCGATGCGAATGGATTCGACGAAGAATTTATCTCCCTCGGTGTATTGATACTCCAGGTCGATGGCGCCGCTTTCGAGATTGGGTTTGCGCACGATGCGGACACGGGCGTCGACGTAACCGTCCTTGCCGATGTATTCCTCCAGCGCCTTCTGGTCTTTCTCGATGGCGGAGGGGGCGAAGATGGCGCCGGTGCGGGTTTTGAGGAGTTTGAGGAGAGTCTCGGAGGGGTGCAGGGTGTTGCCGGAAATGGTGATGGTGCCCACCTTGTATTGACGGCCCTCAACGACGGGAACGGTGATGATGAGACGCGAAGGTTTCGGGTAGGTGAAAACGACTTGGTCGGCGTTGATGGCGACATCAAGGAAGCCCTTTTCGCGGTAGAGGTCGCGCAGTTTGTCGAGATCGGTTTCGAACTGTTCGTCGCGGTAGCGGCCGGTGTCGGTGAGCCAGGAGAACCAGTTCCAAGAGCGGGTCTCCATAGCTTTGCGGAGCTTGCGGGTGGAGATGTTGGAATTGCCCTCGAAGTTAATGCTGCTGATGCGGACCTTTGCGCCCTCGTCGATGGTGAAGATGACGCGGCCGAGGCCGGTGGCGCGGTTGCGTTCGACGCGATACTCGACCTTGGCCTGATTGTAGCCGGACTTCTGGTAATATTCGCGGATCTTCTCGGCATCCTCCTTCACTTGGCGCTCGTCGAGGGGGAGGTTGGCCTTGGACTTCGCCTCCTTGATCAGGCGCTTGGCCTTGACGGCTTTGTTGCCCTCGAAGTCCACGGTGCTGACGCGGAATTTGGGCGTGACCTCGACGACGAGGTCGATGCGGCCGCCGACCACATTGCCGCGCTTGAATTCGATGAATTCAAACTGGCCGGTGCGGTAGAGCGCGCGGATATCGCGGTCGATGAGGGCGTCCTCCACCGTGCTGCCCTCTTGGAGCTGCATGTTGGCGCGCACGACCTGCTCGCTTACGTTGGCCGGGCCGGTGAACTTCACCGCGATGGTGTTGACGCGCAGGACGGCCGCGGCCGGGGCGGACGCGGCTGGCGCGGCGGCTTGGGCGAAGGCGGGCAACGCGCTCGAGCAGCCGAGCGTGAGGGACAGGACG
>JBEGTN010000041.1:0-11792 GCA_041179405.1 Verrucomicrobiota bacterium | reverse complement strand
TGATCGTGGCGGGGAACTTCGCGCGCGGCGGCAGGGCGGTGAAGCGCAGCGTGTCGCCGACGACCTCGGCGGGGCCTTCGCGGACGAAGTAGCGCACGGGCAGGCCGGAGTCGGACTTGGCGGCGAGTTTCAGCTCGCCCGGGCCGTAGCGCACGGTGGCGGGGAGCTCGAAGGTGATGCGCTGGGCGGCGCCCTCCTTGTTGCGACCGGGGATGCGCAGGACGGATTGTTGTATAGCGCGCTTGAATACGCTGTCGCCCGGCCACACGGCGGCGAGCCAGGCCTCGTTGCCACGCCGGTCGCCGAGGAAGGAGGCGCGGTTGAAGGCGAGTTCCCAGGTGTCGGCGGAGATCTGGCGGACGGGGCCGGTGATGCGGTGGATTTCGATGGGCGGGCCGCCAGCGGGGGGCGGGACGATGGATTCGCCGGCTTTTTTGCCGGCCCATTTTTCAGGGCGACCCTCGGGCACGGTGTTGAGGAAGGCACCAGTGAGCTTGAACGTGATGCCGTCGGCGGCGGGCTTGAAGTCGATGGAGACCTGGGCGTGCAGGCCGTTTTTCTGCGGGAGGAGCTGGCCGTCCTGCAGGTAGCCGAGCAAGGCGGGTTGGCCGCGATGTTTTTGCTGAAAGGCCTCGGCGGCGCGGGCGAGTTCGCCATCGAAAAACCAGAAGGCCTGGGCGGGGTCACCCCTGTAATCCGCGACGGGCGCGGCGGGGCTGGCGGGGGACTTGTCCTTGCGGTAACGCTCGGCGAGCCAGCCGGTCTTGGTGATGTCGATGGCGTTGAGCACGACGGGGGCGTCGGCAGACGAGTCCTTGGGCAGACGGAAGGCGGCGGCTTTTTTGAGGTAGAGTGCGATGAACGCGACCCTCTCGTCGGTCAGGTAAAAATGACCGTCGGCCGGGCAGCCGAGGGCGCTGAGCGGCAGGGTGGGGTGGGCGGCGCGGGTCTTGAGCCCGTCGGGCATACGACTGTCGGCCCATTCGTATTCGCCGATGGTGACGAGGGCGGGCACGGAATCGATGTTCGAGCCAGCGACCTGCGGGGCGTTTTTCTCGTCCGGCACGTAGGGCCACTGGCCGCTGAAGGAGATGCCGGCAAGGACGCGGCCCGGTTGCCACGCGGCGATATACCAGGGGGTGGAGGCAGCGGCGGAGTGGCCGACCGGGACGAGCGGGGCGGTGACAAGTTCGGTGTAGCCGGACTGCACGGCGAGGGCCTTGAGCATGGCGTCGAAGCGCTCGCCGGCCCCTTGGTCGAAGCGGAAAAAGGCGTCAAAGGTGGGCGCTACCCAGACGACGGCGAAGCCTAGCTCGGTGAGGGCCTGGCGGAAAACGGGGTGCTCGAGCAAGGCCTCCTCCTCCATGTTGTGGTGGCCGAAGACGACGCCGCGCACCTGTTTGCAGTCGGTCGGAATCCAGAGGAAAGCGCGTGATTTTTCGGCGGATGCGGCGGCCGGCGGCGGGACAGCCACGGACCACTGCCATTCGGCGGCGGATGCGAACGGAGCCGAGGCGGACAAGACCAAGGCGAGGGCCGCGAACGCAAAGAAACCACGAGAAAGAGACGAACGCATGATTTGAGGGTCGCTGGGAGCAGGGCTACTTTTTCGAGGTGGCGGCGCCAGGGGCGATGCCACTGGCAGGGAGCCCCCAGGAGCCGGGACTGGCCTGGAGAACGGCGTCGGAGAAAGTGCGGCCGGCGGTCTCGAACTTGGATTCGATCAAGGTGTCGCTCGTGATCACTTGGGCGGAGGCAATCTCGTTGCTCAAGGTGACGCCGCGAGTGGGCGCCGGCAGGATGGGCGAGGACATCTCGGCGTGCTCGGGCATGCCGAAACCGAAGTAAATCGGCAGCGCGGGGATGGCGTGCTCGCCATGCTGGACGCTCAGGCGGACGTGGTGGTTTTCACCGGCGATGGTTGCGATGGCATGGACGAGGGACTGCGGACCAGCGCCCGCAAGTTCGAGCTCCACGTCGGAATCGCGTCCGCCGCGCAAGTAAAGGAGCGGGCCATGGGCGATGTCGCCCCGGGAGCGTCGCACGACAGTCTGCGAACCGATGAGGAAGCCGCGCTCGCAGCCGAGGGCGACGCAGTTTTCGAGCAGGGCTTTTTTCGGAGCGTTGTCGGGCGCGCCGATCTCGAAGCCTGCGCGGGTGTTGATCGCGGTGCAGTTAAGAAGGGTGACCTGACCGGCGTTGCCGTAGGTTCTAAAACCGTCCTCGGAGAGACTCTTCACGTAGCCGGGGGTAATGACGTGGCGGCCATCGCGGTTGGCATAAACGGACTTGAAACCCAGGTCGAAGGCCGGCCCCGCCGTATCACTCAGCATTTCTGAAGTGGCGCGCATGGAGCCCTCGGCGTAGCAATCTTCCAGGCGGATGTTGTCGCCGCCTTGAATGTAGAAACAGTGACCGAAGGCGCGGCTGTAGACGCGGCAGCGGCGCAGGACGGAGCCGGAGCCGAGGACCTGGATGCCGCTTTGTTTGCGGATTGAAACGAGGTTCGGTCCACCCTTGCCGAGCAAATCGCCGTAACCGTGGGGGAACGAGCCGTGGACGTGGAGGGTGACATCCTCGAGGGTGGTTCGCGCACCGGCGAGGGAGAGGGTGTTGCCGCCGCTGCCGTCGTCGGGGCCGGTGTTGCGGATGGAGAGGCCCACGAGGGTGTTATCCGCACCGGCGACGATGATGCAGCGGGTGTAGCCGCCGGGGAGTTTTTTGTAGAGAGCGGTGTCGATCTCGATCACGGCGTCGCGGGCGTCTATGCGGTTGCGATCGCCGCGGAGAAGCAGCATGGGAACGGGCGGGCGTTTTTGAGTGCGGTCGATGCCGGCCCGGATCTCGGCGAGGACGGGCGCGGTGAGGTAGTCGGCCATGTGATACACGCCTGGCTTGAGGCGGATCTGCCGGTCGCTTTCCGAGGCGACGCGGGCGAGGTCGGCAAGAGTGGCGACCTCGATTTCGTTGGCTGATAGCGCGGTGCTAACGACCAAGCAGGCGAGGCCGAGGAGTAGGTTTTTTAGGATTGAGCGCATGAAAGAGGGTGGCGCAGACGGGCCGCTCGCGCCTATAAAAGGGTAAATGAAAACACAAGGCACGGAGACTGGCCGACAGCCTACGCGGACTAGGCCATTCGGAGCGACATTTCTCGGGTGATGCGCCAGCGTAGCGTCTCGCCGGAGAGAAAGCGTTTGTATTCCTCGACCATGTAGCTGCCCAGGCGCTGGCATTCGCTGCCATGAGAGCCGGCGATGTGGGGAGTGACGATGATGTTGGGCAGGGTGAAAAGCGGGTCGTCGGCGGTCGGTGGTTCGGGGTCGGTCACGTCCAGGATCGCGGTAAGGTCCGGCCGTTTTTTCATGGTCTCGATGAGGGACGGTTGATGGAGGACCTTGCCGCGCGCAGTGTTGATGAGCGTGGCTTCGGGCTTCATGAGGCTCACGAGCCGGCCGTTGATAAGACCGATCGTATCCGGCAGGACAGGGGTATGCACAGAGACCACATCTGACTCCCGGAATACCTGTTCCAATGAGGCGCGTTCCACCCCCTGGGCGGAAGATTCCGCTTCGGAAAGATAGGGGCAGTAAACGAGAATCCTGACATCGTAAGCGGCCAGCATTTCCGCGACGCGGCGGGCGATCATGCCGTAGGAGACGAGGCCGATGGTGGCGCGGAAGGCCCCCGGAATCGGGCGGGTGTGATCTCCCCAGCCTTTGCCGTGACGAGCGAGGTCGGCGCGACGCCAGAACTGCTTCATCGCCAGGATGGAGACGGCGACGGTGTATTCGGCGACGGGGACGGCGTTGGCCGCATAGGAGCTGGTGATCGGGATGTCGCGCTCCCAAAACGCTTCCGTGGTGCAGTAACGCACGGAGCCGGCGGCGTAGAAAATGGCGCGCAGGCGCGGTGCGGCGGCGAGGAAACTGGCGTCGTAAACAGGCGATTTCCAACCCGAGAAAATGAACTCCACCTCGCGAAGGGTATCGAGATGGGAGCGCCAGTTATCGGGCGTCAGGATGAGGTCGCCGAGCTGGGTTGAGCCGGCCAAAATCGCGCGGTCCTCGCGACTGTAAACGATGTCCAGGGCGGCGGGGTCCAGGGCGAAGACGGCGCGGGGTTTAGATTGCCCGGCATGCACGGTGGGCGTGATGGACGGGGCGGACGTGTAGGAAAGGGTGAACATGGAGGGCATAGCCACAGGGCGGCTTGCGTTAAATATTGCAGCTGAAGTTGCCGGGGTAAAATAACACGTAAGTTACTGTGGTAACTCTTGGGGGGACTTCGCGAAATAGCATCCGGCGCGGGATTTGGGTGATCCGCGCCTTGGTGCGCCGTGGCGGGTTGATGGAGCCACATAATGGGTGCTCACTTATTTAGCATGCCGCCTTACTTGCGGAAGAAAATGCGTTTGTAGTTTCCACTGGTAACGAAGTGGGTTTACGTCGCTTCATGCCCGACGCCCCGGTTCCGACTCCACGTCCCTCCCTGCGTGATATAGCACGCGCGCTCGGCATGTCGCACGTGGCGGTTTCGCTGGCCTTGCGGGACTCGCCTCGCGTCTCCACGGCGCGGCGCGCGGAAGTGAAGGCGATGGCGGAAAAGCTCGGTTACCGGCCTGATCCGATGCTGGCCTCGCTGGTGGCCTATAGGCAGGGCAAACGACCGGCGGGCATCCGTGCCTGCCTGGGCTGGATAAATCAGTGGGACTCGGCGGCGGAGCTGCGGAGCTACAAGGAGTTTAATAATTACTGGTTGGGGGCAAAGGAGGCGGCGGAACGGCTGGGATACCATTTGGAGGAGTTTTGCTGGCCGCTGGGTAAGCCGGCCAAACGCATGCAAACCATTTTGCAAACACGCGGCGTGCGCGGCCTGTTGATCCCTCCTCACCGTCAAGGGCTGAACATGCCAGAGTTCGATTGGAACCAGTTTTCGCTGGTGCGGTTTGGCGCTTCAGTTACGACGCTGCCGGTTCACTCGGTCACGAGCGATCAAGGCCACTGCTCCCGCCTCGCCTATGAAAAAGCCAAGGAACTCGGCTACCGCCGCATCGGTTATGTAAGCTCGCTCCCCTTTGAGCGAAACACGCGCGGCCATTTTCGTGAAGGCTACCTCAACGCGCAGGAGGAACTCGCCCCGCGCGGTCGGCGCCTTGATACGCTGATCTTCCAGGCGGAGGAGCGCCACCAGCAAGGCGAGTTGCAGGCCTGGCTTCAGAAACAAAAGCCCGATGCGTTGATCACGACCAGCGCGACCCTGCATTCGCTGGTCTTTGGCCTGGGTCTGCGCGTGCCGGAGGATCTGGCGGTGGCGACGACCAGTGTGCTGGACGGCAACTTTGATGCAGGCTCCGACCAGAATTCGCATGAAATCGGTCGTGTAGCGGTGAGCACGCTGGCGAGTTTGATCCTGGAAAATGAACGCGGCGTGCCGCGTTACCAAAGGCGCATTCTGGTGGAAGGGCGCTGGGTGGACGGCTCCAGTATGCCGCGCTGCGTAGGCAAGCTAAAGTCATAAAGAATGCGCTCCAGCCACCGGGTTTCGTCGTCCTTGGTGACGGCGTCCGCGGTGCGAGGCCCGTGCCAGCCGACGCGGACGGTGCCGATGACGCCTGCCTTGCCGCCGCGCACAGCGACGGAGCTTTTTTAACGTTCACCTGGATCAAGCAGGGAGATCGCGCGGAGTTTTAATACCGCTTACATCGAGTATGATGTGCGCAAACTACGTGTGAGGCTCGTCAACCCGCCCTTCTGGAGCCCCTGCGCGAACCTTAAGTAGACGATAATACGCTTCAGTGCGTCGGGTTACCGTCCGTTGCAATTTTGGGCGTTTTCAGGAAACAAACCCATTGAAGATGGCGGGGTTCACAAAATGGTGGCAAGACCCGGAATCGAACCGGGGACACGCGCATTTTCAGTGCGCTGCTCTACCGACTGAGCTATCTTGCCGTGCTGCCGTCAGCGGAAGGTGAGGAGAAAAGGGCGGCGGCGGGGTGGGTCAATGGGGAATTTCAAGGAACGTGAATTTAACACCGTCTATTCACGAAGGGAAGTGGGTGGAGGTGACGGTGCGGAGGGTGCGTTGGGCGTGATTCTCGGCCATGTGGGTGATGGTGATGAGGTGCTCGGGTTTGCGCTGGGTCGAGCGCCAGTGCATGAACAGGCTGTTCGTCCAGCGGTTGAACATGCCGTGGATCCATACCGCCGCTCGCCGCCGCTGGCTGGCAGCGGTCGTCGTCGCGCGAGGCTTCCAGCCGCGCGTGCAGTCCGGTTTCGATGCCCCAGTGCGCCAGACTCGCCGCCAGTCATTGGCGCGCGCAAAGTTCCTCTTTAGTTAGGAAGCGTTCTCCATAACCGAAGCGGGGTGCATCCTGAATGGCTGAATGGGAGTCCGGCTGTTATATAGATGGTTTTGACAACGCATTAGCTCGCCACGTTTACAGGTCCAGGGCGAAGCGGAGTCCGTCCTTAATCTTGGCCATGTCGACACCGGGTAATTTACCTAAGTGGCGTCCGAGGTCGTGAATGCCCATGGAAACCAAGCCCTGCAAGTTCACCACGCCAGGCTTCGCCAGCCAATGAGGTTTTGGAATATCAACCTCGTAAGGGGAGCTCCGGCTTGAGGTGGTGAATGGGGCAATGGTGCAGGTCGCCCTCGCTGCGTCTGGATCTTCGTGGGAAACCGACCACGCAAGGACGTGTTTTGGCGACCATGCCGAAGTCCACTAGAAAGACGTCTCCGGGGGCAGGTGCCTTCATGTGTCGAGCGAGTCCCAAAATTTTCCAACATAGTTCTTCGGTGGCGTGATCGGTTCGGTCGGGCGGAGATCAAAGGGCATGCCGTTAACCTCTTCGACTTTGGCCAGGAAGACGTTGACCGCCTCGCTGGTGGTGAGGCCATAGCGTTTGAAGATCTGCTCGGCCTTTACTTTTCGTCGGCCGTCAACGCGCGCCCGCACAAGTGTCTTGGTGGTGGTGGCCATGGTAGGCACAAGTGAGGCCGCCTTGAGCATCGGTCAAGGTTGGAGGAGAAAACGACAGGCACAGACCTCCTGCCTCCCGTGGGTAAAAGAAAGCGAACTGGGAACTGAGATGAGCCGGATTCTCGGTGGCATGGGAGAGAGTAGCAGGAGCATCTTGCTCCCTTGTTTACGGAAGGGAGTTGGAAGCTCCCGCTACTTTGGCGGTGTATATCGGTTCACTCTGATTCCTCGGCGACTAAAACAGGGCTGCGCCGTTACATAGATAACGGGCCCCTCAGTTCTTCTCGAAGAAAAACAACACCTGCTCGCGCCATGTGTCCGTCGAGACGAGCTTGAATCCGGCTGCGGTAAACAAGGCGACGAACTGCTCGCGCGTGAAATCGTTCACGCACCCGTTGCCACGACGGCGGATGAGTTCCGGTTTGTTTTCGAGCACGGTGTAGGAGGTCGCGATGCGCCCGACCAGCGGCTTTACCGCCGCGATCACCGCCGGCACGTCGTTCAGATACTCGAAGACGCCGCTGAAAATCGCCACGTCGTGCGTGCCGAGGTCGGGTAAAGGGAGCTGATTGAGATCAACCACCAACATGCCCGGCTCGCGGGACACGATGTCGGTGCCGAGGTATTTGCAGCCCTTGGGCAGCGCGGCCTTCAGCGCCATCTTGCCCGCGCCAAACTCGATGACGCTCTCCCGTTCGCGGATGCCGCGCCCGAGCATCCGGGTGCGCTCGTCCCAATTCGGGTGGAGGCTCTCGTCTTGCGACCAGCGCGACACGTCGGAACCGCCGAATTTACTGCGCAGATAGGTTTTGAGGGCGCGGATTAATTTCATGTGCCGGAAAACCAACCCAAGCCTCGTCCCCGTCGCGATAAAAAACGCACTCAGGTCGCGCCGCCGATGTGACTGAGCACGTGCCTGGAAGCAGCGCATTCGCTGACGGCGAATACCGCTTCCGACGTAGGGTCGCACCTCGTGTGCGACCGCTTCGGCTCTGCCGCTCAGTCCCTCAAGCCCGGTCGCAGTCAAGCTGCGCCCCTACACCAAACCCGTGCCGTCGGGCATGGGGCGCCGATACCACTCCACATATTTGGCCACGCCTTCGCGGATGGCGGTCTGCGGGTGGTAGCCGAGTAGTTTCTCCGCCTTGTGAACGTCGGCAAAGGTCCGGGGCACGTCGCCCGGCTGGTCCGGCAGCTCGCGGATGATCGCGCTCCGGCCGGCGGCGGATTCGACCAAGGCGACGAGTTCGTTGAGCGTCGTGGTGGCGGAACCGCCGAGGTTAAAAATCTCGAACGACGAGGTCCGGGTGTAGTCCGCCGCCGCCAGGATGCCGCGCACGATGTCCTCGACGTAGGTGTAGTCGCGCGAGGTGCTGCCGTCGCCGTAGCGGTCGATCGGTTTGCCCGCGAGGATGGCGGCGGTGAATTTCGAGATCGCCAGGTCCGGCCGCTGGCGCGGGCCGTAAACGGTGAAAAAGCGCAGGCACATGCAGCGCAGGCCAAACAGGTGCGCGTAGTTCGAGCACATCTGCTCACCTGCCAGCTTGGTCGCCGCATAGGGCGAGATGGTGCGGTGAATCAGGTCCGTCTCGGCGAAGGGCACCTTGGTGTTCACTCCGTAAACCGAGGAGGAGGAGGCGAAGATAAAGTCCCGCACACCGCTGTGCCGGCAGGCCTCAAGCAGGTTGAGCGTGCCGTCCATGTTGGTGCTGAAATACAGGCGTGGGTCGGCGATGGAGGGCCGCACGCCCGCTCGCGCGGCGAGGTGGAAAACCCCGTCGAAACGATGCGCCGCGAAGGTCCGCGTCACGAGGCTGTCGTCGCGGATGTCACCGCGAATCAGTTCCACTTTTCCAGCGAGCCCGGCCAGGTTGGCCTCTTTGATGCGGGGGTCGTAGTAGTCGTTGAAATCGTCGATGATCACGACGGCGTTGCCCGCCGCCACCAGGGCCTCGCACAGATGCGAACCGATGAAGCCGGCTCCGCCTGTGACCAGATATTTTTTTGAAGAGGTGGAATTCAAGGCAGGGATAAAAGGGCAATGGCGGCGCGCTGGCAAAAACAGATTTCACCCGACTCAAGTCCGGACTAACTCGCGGTAAACACTCAGGGTGCTCCGGCACATGGCGTCGCGGGTGAAGGGTTCGGTCACCTCGGCAGGTTTTCCTTTTTCCACGAGCAGTCGCGCCGTGGCTTCAGCCAGCCGGATCGAGTCGCCCACCGGCACCAGCCCTTGCGGGAACAGCACGCGCAGCTGCTCGCTCACCCCGCCGTGATCGTAGCCGATCACAGCACGGCCGAGCGCCGCCGCCTCCAGCGAAACCCGCCCGAACGCCTCCGGTTGGCGCGATAG
Organism: Verrucomicrobiota bacterium; assembly: GCA_041179405.1. Taxonomy (GTDB): domain Bacteria; phylum Verrucomicrobiota; class Verrucomicrobiia; order Opitutales; family Opitutaceae; genus IMCC26134_A. The sequence goes on along the minus strand of JBEGTN010000041.1, from coordinate 2,457 downwards.
TGACAACACCAGATCGGATACGGCCATCACCTCGCGCACGTCGTCGCGTTGACCGAGAAAGGTCACGTCTTTCGCCACGCCGAGGCGCGCCGCCAGTCCGGCGAGTTCTTCGCCAAAGGCGCGTTTTTTCGGGTGGGTCTCTCCCGCGATCAAGCCGTGAACCGCGAGGCCGCGCGCCTTGAGCGTCGCCACCAAATGCAACAGGTCTTCCTGCCCTTTCCAACGGGTGATTCGGCCTGGCAGCAAGAGGGTCATCTTCCCCGCGAGCTGCGGCTGCTCGGCTTGCCAGCGCTCCAGCCATGCCGCCGTCACCTGGTGGTCGCGAGGAAACTCCTCAGGCGATACGCCGCGATGAATGACGCGCACTTTCCCCGGTTCCAATCGCGGGTAGTTTTCCAAAACGTAATCCCGAACACTCGAGGAGACCGCGATCACCCGTTCGCCGCGCGTCATCACCGCTGAATAAGCGTTTACCGAATAAAAACCATGCACCGTCGAGACCAGGCGCGGGCGCACGCCATCGGGCAGTTTTCGCCAGGCCAGCCAGGCCACCCAGCCAGGCACCCGCGAGCGGATGTGCAGGATGTCCGGGCGTTCCTTAATAATCAGCCGGCGCAGTCGCCCGACTTGCAGCAGAGTCGCGAGGCTCTTGCGATGCACCGGCATCGCCACATGACGTGCGCCGCTTTTTTCCAAGGCCGCCACCTGCCGTCCGCCGTTGGAAACCACCAGCGCCTCGTGGCCTTCGCGCACCAGAAAGGCCGCGATCTCCAGCGTGCCGCGCTCCACGCCGCCGGAGTTTAGTTCGGGAAGGATTTGGAGGATTTTCATGCGGACGAATTCGCGAACCATCGCGCCACGATCAAGTCCGCGCAACGCCCTGCTTCATGCAACACCGCACCGGGTTCGCGCCGCGCCTCGCCGCCACCCGCTTTTTCCCAGGTCGCGAAATCCATCACCAGTCGTTCCGCGATCAAGGCGTCCACCGCCCGCTGCGGCCTGCCGCCGCCGTTCGCTTCCGGAGGCACGGGAAAAACGCCCGTCGCCGCGCCGGCCGTGGCGGCCTCGTGGACCATCGAGACGCTGTCCGCCGTCACCCACACCGTGCTCGCCTTGGCGAGTTCCTCGGCCAGCCAGCCTGGTCCCGTTTGCTGGTGCGGCACCTTGCGCACGTTCGGCGCGAGGGCCAGGCCTTCGAGAAACTTCTCCGGCGTCCGCCGCGAGTCCGCCACCGTCCAGGTCAAGTCGGGCCGCGCGGTCGTCACGCGCGTTATCATCGCGGCCAGTCCGGGGCCGTCCCAGGCGTGGTGCTTGGAGGGGCCGCCCACCAACACGAGACCGGCGGCGGATTTTTCGGGCAAAGCCTCCGGCACGCGGTTTAACGCCCCCTTGGTCAAGATGCGCCGCGCCGTGTCCGCGCCGCGCGGCGTATCGTGTCGAGGCACCAGCGCGAGATCGAACAACCCTCCCGGCAAGCTCGGCGACATGATCACCACCGTCTTTGCGCCCAGCCGTCGCCCCGCCCACCACAGGGGCAGGTGGGTGCGGTGGCCGGCGGCGATCAGCAGGTCTGTTTTTTGGGCGATAGCCGTGACGTGTGCCGCGACTTGCAGGCGTTTCCAGAGTGAGGCGGCGGGGTCGAGGCGGACTATCTCGTGCGTGGCGCCGGTGCGGCGGGCCAGCGCCAGGGCGAGCCCCACGCTTTGGTTTTCGTGTCCGGGGCGGCCGTCCGAAAGCACCCGGATATGGCGAAGTGTGTTCATGGCGCGCCCTCCGCGACCCAGCCCAGGCCGAGTTTTTTACAGGCGGCGCGCACATCCGCCTCCGCGCGCTTGCCGGTGACCACAAAATCCAGCGGCAACGCGGCGCCCGCGTCCACACGGCGCAGAAACGCCTCGGTCGTCTCCGGGCCTTCCGCACCGCGTATCCAAAGTTTGGTCACGTCTGTAGGCGCCATCGCGCCGTCGGGTATGCCGGCCTCGTAATCGACGTCGGCGGGCTCGGCGACCGGCCGGGCCGGCATCGCGCCCGCCGCATCCGCCCATAGCAGAGCGCGCCGCCGCTTGGTCGGCGGCACCGCGACCACCCCGGGCTTCGGCGGCTTGCCCCAGACCTTGTGCGCCGCCCATCGCTCGATGCGCCAGCGCTCTTGCAGCCAGAACACGTCCGTCGGGCTTTCGCTGATCATGCGTTCCAGCAGGCTCATTACGTTACGGGTGGTCGGCTCGCCTTCCAGGCGGTGCATCTTCAACTCCCAGCGTCCGAGATCCAAAGTGCGAAGGGACACCCCGAGGACGATCGCTCCGGTGCGGCGAGCGAGAACGGACGGGATGGGTGTGCAACTGGTCAGGCGGCCGAAAAACGGCACCAGTTCCCCGGCCTTGCCCGCCCGCTGGTCGCTCAGCACGCCGAGCGATCCGCCCGCGCGCAGGTGCGCCGCCATCGCCAGCGGGCTGT
>JBEGTN010000040.1:0-9264 GCA_041179405.1 Verrucomicrobiota bacterium | reverse complement strand
AAGGCGACCTTGCCCTCGCGCACCAAGGCGACGTGCGGGCGGCCATCGCGATTGAGAAGGCAGTTGACCGGGATGCGCAGGATCGGTGCGGCGGCGGGATCGGGCGCGAGGGCGAGGTAGGCGATGCCATTGAGCCCGGCAGGGATGAGTCGATCAGGATTGGGCAGGGTCAACTCGATGCGCATGGTGCCCGCTCCGGGGTCGATGACGCCGGCGGTGCGTGCGACCGTGGCGGAGAATTTTTTGCCGGGCAACTCGGTGAACTCTACGGTGGCAGGCTGGCTGACACGGAGCGCGAGCGCGGTGGCGGGCGGGGCGTCGAGCAGGGCGCGGAGTTCGGTGACGCGCATCAGGTGAAACAGCCAGCGGCCGTTGGTGGTGGAGTCGCCGGGTATAAAATCTCCGCGATCAAATTGTCGCTCGGCGACGATGCCATCGAAAGGCGCGGTGATTTGCTGGAAGGCGACCAGCGCGGCGAGGCGGCCGGCCTCGGCTTTGGCGGCGGCGAGGTCGGCGTCGGCGCTCTTGGCGGCGGCCTCGCCGATGTCGGCTTCTTCGCTGGAGAGGGCGTTTTTCTCGGTGAGGGCGCGGGTGCGGTGGAGGTTGGCCTCGGCAAGGGCGGCCCGGGCCTCGGCCTGGGTGACGGCGGCGCCGGCCTTCTCGGCGGCACGGATGACTTCGGGGGCGGAGATGACGGCGAGCAGGTCGCCGGCTTTTACGGTGTCGCCGATATCGACGCGGCGCTCAGCCAGAACGCCGGTGGCGCGCGAGTAGAGAAAGGCCTGCTCGGCGGGCGCGGTGCGCACGGGCAGGCGCAGCGGCTCGGCGGCCGGCGCGGGCTCGGGTTTCACGAGCTGGAGCTTTTGCGCGGCGGCGGCGGGCAGGCCGGCGACGGGAAGGAGCAGGGTGAAGAGGGCGAGGCGGGCGAAGTTCATGAGGCGGAAAAAGTGTCGGTGTCGGCGGGCGGGGCAGGGCGGCGTTTGAGGACGGAGAACATGAAGGGGACCACGAAGAGCGAGGCGATCGTGCCGAGCAGCAGGCCGCCGATGACGGCGCGGCCGAGCGGGGCGTTTTGCTCGCCGCCCTCGCCGTGGCCCAGCGCCATGGGCAACACGCCGAGGATCATGGCGAGGGCGGTCATGCAGACGGGGCGCAGGCGGGTGGCGGCGGCGGTGACGGCGGCACGCGCGCCCGTCTCGCCCGCCACCCAAAGATCGCGGGCGAAGCTGGTGACGAGCACGCTGTTGGCGGTGGAGACGCCCACTACCATGATGAGCCCCATCAGTGCCGGGATGCTGAGGGAAGTGCCGGTGATCCAGAGCGCGAAAAAAGCCCCCGAGATGGCGAGCGGCAGGCCGCTGATCGCGGCCAGCGGCAGCGACCAGGATTGGAAATTCACCACCATGACGAGGAAGACCAGCACGGCCGCGAGCACGAGGCCGCCGAGCAGTTCGCGGTAGGCGGATTGCATGAGCGCGGCTTGGCCGGCGAGCTCGATGCGGTTGCCCGGTTTCTGCTCCTTGCGCAGACCGGTGAGAACGGGGTCGATGCGGTCGAGCACGGCGCCTAGGTCGGTGTGCTGGACGTTGGCCAGCACGGTGAGCGTGGGCAGCAGGGTGGTGCGCGAGACGCTGGCGGCGGTGGAGCGTTCGCTCACCTTGGCGAAGGCGCCGAGCAGCACCGGCGCGCCGCCGGCGACGGGGCGGACCGGCAGACTGAGAAGTTGTTCGGCATCGCGAAAACGGCCGGTCGGCACCTGGACCTGCACGTCGAAGGAAATGCCGAGCTTGGGGTCGGACCAGTAAGTCGGCGCGACACTGCCTCCCGAGCCGAGCGCGGTGAGCAGGGCGCTGACGGCGTCTTGCTGACTGATGCCAAAACGGGCGGCGCGCACGCGGTCGATTTCGAGGTAATACTCGGGCACGCCGAGCGCCTCGCGCAGCGTCACATCCACCGCGCCGGGAATGGAGCGAAGTTCCTGGCGGAGGCGGTTGGCGAGGACGAGATTGCCGGGCACATCGCGACCGATGAAACGGAACTCAAAGGCGGTGGGCGCGCCGCCGGAAAGCGTCTGGCTGGTGGCGTCGGCGGGACGGAAGAAAAACTGGGCGTCGGGGATTTTTTCCGCGAGCAGGGTGCGCAGCGCGGCCATGTGGCCGGGGGTGGGGGAGTGGCCGGGCGCGAGCTGGATGAGTAACTCGGCGTCGTAGGGACCGATGGCGGTGCTCTCGACCCAGGCGAGGTTGATGGCGGAAGGCAGGCCGATGTTCTCGACGATGAACTCAACTTCCTTGGCGGGGATGGAGGCCCGGATGGCGCGCTGCACCTCGGCGCAGCGGCGGGCGGTTTCCTCGACGCGAGTGCCGCCGGGGAAGCGCAGGAAGACACGCATCAGGCCGGCGTCGGTGGTGGGGAAAAAGTCGCGACCGAGGGATTTCCAGGCGAGACCGCCGAGCAGGGCAACGGCGAGCACAAGCACGGGGATGAGCCAGCGCCGGGCGAGAAAACGCTCGAGCGCGGTGCGTTGACGAAGGGAGGCGGAATCGAGGGCGTGCTCGATGAGGTGGTGGAGTCGCAGCAGGCCGCGTGGCGGGCGGTTCGAGGCGTTCGCCGCGGCCTCGATGCGGGCCTCGGCGGGGAGAAGCAGCGCGGCGAGCACGGGGACGAGGGTGCGCGAGAGTAGGTAGCTGGCGATCATCGCGAAGATGACGGCGAGGGCGAGGGGTTTGAAGACGAAGGCGGCGGTGCCGGAGAGCAGAAAAACGGGCAGGAAAACGATGCAGATGCCGAGGGTGGAAACGAACTCGGGGAAGGCGACTTGGCGCGCGCCGTCGAGGATGGCCTGGCGCACGGATTTGCCGGAGGCGATCTGGCGTTTGATGTTTTCGATCTCGACGAGGGCATTGTCCACCAGGATGCCGATGGCGAGAGCGAGGCCGCCGAGCGTCATCAAGTTGAAGGTGGCGCCCACGAGCCCGAGCCCGATGACGGAGCAAAGCAAGGCGAGGGGGATCGAAGTGAGCACGATCAAGGTCGAGCGCCAGGAGCCGAGGAAAAGCAGGACGACCAGGGCGACCAACGCACCGACCAGCGCGATCTCGCGAAGGATATTGTCGATGGCGGAGCGGACGAAAATGGATTGGTCGAAGATAGGCTCCACCTTGAGGCCCTCGGGCGCGCTGGCGCGGATGGCGGGCAGGCGGGCGAGGATGCCGCTGACAATGTCGAGGGTGGAGGCGGAACCGAGTTTAAGCACGGTGGCCATGACGGCGTTCTGCCCATCGAGACGGATGATGTTGTTGGAAACGGCCTCGCCGTCGCGGACATTGGCGACGTCGCGCAGGAGGACGAGGCGGCCGTCTACATTTCGCAGCGGCAGGTCGAGAAACTCGGTGATCGTGACCGGGCTGCCGTTGAGCGCGACACCGAGGTCGCGCGTGCCGGCGCGAAGGGAGCCGGAGGGCAGGGTGAGATTCTGACTGCCGATGGCACGACTCACATCGGTGGCGGAGAGCCCGAAGGCGTTGAGCGCATCGGGATCGAGATCGACCATGATCTGGCGGGAAGCGCCGCCGTAAGGCGCGGAGAGGCGGATGCCCGGGATGCTCTGGATCTGGGCGCGCAAAGTGAGCCGGGCCCAGTCGGAGAGGGCGCCGTCGGAAAGGGTGTCGGACGAGATGACGAGTTGCAGGATGGGCACGCCCGACGGGCTGGTTTGCACGATGAGCGGGGGCACGGTGCCGGCGGGCATGCGGCGCAGGATGGTCTGGGAAACGGCGGTGACCTGGGCCAAGGCGCGTTCGATGATGACATCGGGCTGAAAGCGAAGTTTTACAAACGCGGCGCCATTGAGCGTTTCGGAGCGGACCTCGAGGAGGTCGTCCACGTTGTTGAGGATGGCGATCTCGGAGAACGAGGTGATCTTCGACGCCATCTCGGAGGCGTTAAGTCCGCCGTAGGACCAGACGACCTGCATCTCGGGGCTGTCCACCCGAGGCATGATGTCGGTAGACATGCGCTTGATGGAAAGAACGCCGAACAGCGCGATGAGGATCGCGAAGACGGCGATCGTGTATTTGTAGCGCAGGGCGAAGAGGACGATCCACATGACTGGTCCCATTAGTGCGACCACTTGAGGGATGAGCAAGCGAGGGACGGACTTAATGCATCCTCGCGACTTTGGAGGTGTCGGCGGGGGGACGGGGAATGCAGCGTTGTGTCCGGGCGGGCCGATGGCCCTGATGAAGGGCTGCATCCCGTGCTCATGCGAAAGCCGACGACATTTCCGATAGTGGCCGCGCTGGCGGCGGCGCTGGTTCTGGTCGGCGGGCTGCTGGCGCTGCGGCTCGCGCCGGGGCTGGTGAACGACGTTTTTGCGCAAGGCGCGGGGCGCTTGGCCGGGGTGTTTCTGGGCGTGCCGGGCGTGCGCATGGAAGCGGGCTGGGCGCTACCCTTCGCGGCGCAGCCGGTGCTGGTGACGGCGGCGTGCGCAGCCACGGATTTTTACGTCATGGCGGCGGCCCTGCTCGGCTGGCATTTTATGCGCCGCGCAGGCAGGCCGGTCTGGTTGCCGGTGGTGGTGGCGGGCGCGTTGCTCGCGGCCGTGCCGGTCACGCTTTTGGTCAACGCACTGCGCATCGTGGCGGTGGCGCACGCGCACCACTGGGTGATCTCGCGGTTGCCGGTGAGTTACGACGCCTTCCTGCACATGCTTACCGGCGCGGCGGTGTTTTTGCCCGCCTTAATCGGGCTCAACCTTCTTCTCGAATACAATGGACGCATCTCCCTCCCTTCCTCCCGCAGCTGAATCCGCAGCGCCTCGTCCCCTTCTGCCCGCCGTGATCCTGGGTCCGGGGGCCGTGCTTTGGCTGTGGGCCTTGCCCATGCTGCTCCTGCTGCTGCTCAACCTCCAGGGCTACGCTTTGATCGAGGGTAACATGGACGCCGCGCAGCGCGGGCACGCGTTGATCCTCGGGCTCGCCGGGTTGCTCGACCTCGGCGCCGCGTTGACGATTTATGCGCTGGTCAAAGGCCGCATCCGCCGCGCGGCCGACGAAGCCGGGCTCGCCGTCGCCCGCTCGGCGTGGTGGGGCGTGCCGGCGGTGCTGGTGCAGGTCGCCTACCTCTGGCTGGCGATGAGCTGGGACGGCACCGAACTGCTGCCGACCTCCGTCACGGCGTGGATTTATCCGCCGGAGCGGTATCTCTACAACCAGTTCGCGTTCGCGATGGTGCCGCTGTTCTGGGGCCTCATGCGCATCGCCTGCGCCCGCGCGCCCAAGCACGGCAAACGCACGCTGGGCGTTAACATCGCCTTGGCCATCGCCGCGCCGGTGCTGCTCTTTCTCTTATTCCAAGCGGTCATGGCGACGAAGGTGGCTTTCGTGCTCGGCGCGTTGGTGATGATCACGCTGGTGGTCGGCTGCGGGCTGGCGATGTTCGTGGGGATCATCCGCGCCCTTGCGCTCTGGCTGCGCGACATCGAGACGTGGGGCGCGGGCACCGAGCGCATCGCCATCCTGGTTTTTGCGCTCGGTATGCCGGTGGGCGGGCTGCTGCTGAATCGCGAGATTCCCTTCCCGAACGATTTTCAGGCCTGGGAGGTCTATGCGCTCACCGCCGCCAACGCCGCCGTGCTCCTGCTCGCCTCGTGGCAACACACGCGGCGGCCGCTGCTCAGCCTCGGGCTGCTCTGCGCCACGCTGCCGTTCACGCTGTATTTCTTCGTGGTGTTCCTGCCCTTTCTGCCGCTCTCGATCCTCGGCGTGATTTTGTTGGGCGCGGGCTTTCTCGTGCTGGCGCCGACGATGTTGCTGATCTTGCACCTCTGCCTGCTGAACAAGGCCCGGCGCGGCCCGAAGGGAAGGCGCTTCGCGACGGGGGCGATTTGCTTCCTGTTGCTGCCGGCTTTTTTCACGGTGCGCTCGCTCGCCGACAAGGCCGCGCTGAACGCAGCGCTCGATTATGTGTATGCCCCGGCGATCAAGGCAGACGCGATCAGTTATTCTTCCAGTCTGGTGAATTTGAGCCGCGCGCTGGCCAACCACCGCAGCTACAAAAACGGGATCTATTACCCGCTGCTTTCGGACTACTACGCCTGGCTCGTCTTCGACAACCTGGTGCTGCCCGACGATAAGCTCGCCCGCCTGGAGAGCGTGTTTTTCGGTGTGCCCGGCAGCAAGGAGTCCGCTGATCCGGTGCGAATGCGCGGCGGCCTTTTCGGCGGCGGCCGAAGCAATCGGGAGCGCGACCACATGCCGCGCTCCGCCCGTCCGCCCCGCACCGTCGTCGAGGAAAACCTCACGGTCCGCGTCGCCCCCGCCGACGGTGGCGCGAGCGTCGTCACGCTGGCGCTCACCCTGAAAAACACCGACTCGATCAATGCCGAATACGCGCACACGCTGCGTTTGTCCGCCGGGGTGTTCGTGAGCGGATTCCGTCTCTTCATCGACGGCAAGCCGGTGTCGGGCCGCATCACGGAAAAGAAGACCGCGCTCTGGGTTTACACCATGATTCGCGATAGCGAACGTCGCGACCCTGGGCTGCTTTTCTACAACACGCCCGACGAGCTGGAGCTGCGGGTGTTTCCCGTCGTCGCCGGTCAACCGAGCGTGGTGGAGCTGGATTTCCTCGTGCCGTCGGCCGATCTCGGCGTCGCGAGCCTGGCCGACGATACGAAGGACCCGGCGGCGGCGCTCGCGCGTATCGGCGAACGACTACATCCGACGCTTGTGTCCGCCGAACGCGGCAGCGTGGTCGCGGGCGGCCTTGCGAGCAACCCGCCCCCGTCGGTGCAACGCGCGCCCTACCTGCACGTTATCGTGGACCGCTCGGCGGACAACGGCTTCGACGGCGATCTGCCTGCCGCGCTCGCGCAACTGGCCGCGCGCTATCCCACCGCCGCCCGTCGGCCCCGCGTGACGCTTGCAAACTACGAAACCGTGGAGCTGCCCGAAGCGGTGCCGGTGACGGCGGCCTCGCTCGCCGCGCTTCCCTTACGTGGAGGCTTCGCGTCCGACCTCGCGCTCGCGCAGGCGCTGCGTCGGCATCGCGACGCCGACCTCGACGAGGCAAAGGAGGCATCGCTGCCGCCGCTCCGGCCGGTGTTTGTGCTTTTGAGTCGTAAAAACCCTACCCTGCCGCCCTCGCTCGGCGTGGCGGAGGCATGGCTCGATCTGTTGCCGGCCCTCGAAATCCAAGGGCTGGACGCGAACGGCGCGTTCACCGCGTGGCCGGTGCCCGGTGCCATCGAGGCACCCTTGCTCCGCCTCGGCCGCTCGGTCCGCCCGCTGGTGCATAGCCGTCCTGTGCGCTTCAAAAACGCACCCGCCGACGCGTCGCTCCAGTATTGGTCGCCGGTGGAGAAAAGCTGGCGGCCGGTCGATGCGCTCACGCGGATGGAGGCCGGCGCGCCGTGGGCGAAGGCGGTCGCGCTGCACCTTGCGCAGCAAGACCATGATCGCACGCCGGGCGATGCGGGCGTGGATCTGAAGAGGTTGGTAAAGGAAAGCCGCGAGAGCGGCGTGATGCTGCCCTCGACCAGCTACATCGTGGTGGAGAACTCCGCGCAGTGGCGCATGCTTGACGTCAGCGAGCGCCAGAAACTCGATCAAAACGCGGCCCTGAGCTTCAAGGAAACGCCCGCGCCTTCGTGGGTGTGGCTACTGGCGGGGTTCCTTGGCTGGCTGGTTTTTCGCCGGTCTGAGTTATTTCGCAAACAAGCCCTTAGGGTAATCTCGGGTTGAGCAGATTTTTTGGGATCGGATAAGTGAGAATTGCCGAATGACCATCCAGGAAAACGGCCGGAGTGCCGGTATTGCTCCGATGGTAATAAAATATGGGATGAGTATTTCGCGTCGTGATGTTGTCCGGGTCGGCCAAGGGCGCGATGTCAAAGGCGGTCGTTTGGATTTCATAAGCCCCGCTCAGCAAATAAAGGGTCTTGGATGGGTTTTCAAATTCCGCGAAGCGACGCGGCCCATTCACCATACCTGCGGTTGGAAGCCCAAGTTGGGCTAACTCAGAAGTCCGGCCGTAACTGGTGTTGACGATGCGATTAAATGCCCAAGTCCAGGGAACCGTATTGTATTTCTGGAAAGCTTCAGGAACGCGGGGATCAACGAAATTCGCGAGCGAGTCCATTAGGAGTCGATCCGTAAATTGGTAGTTTTGATTCTTGAATTTCTGCTGCATGGCGTAGATCGCGAAGTTTCGCAGAACAGCATTGGCAACGGGTTCACTTCCGTCGGCACCCCAGCCAAGGAGTTGCGACTTATAGTCCTGCGAATAAAGTAAATTCGCCATGCCGAGCTGTTTCACGTTGCTCAAGGCCTTCGCGCTGGCCGCAGACTTTCTCACGGCGCCGACGGTGGGTATGATGATGGCGGCAAGAATGCCGATAATGGCGATGACGGTAAGGAGCTCGATCAGGGTGAATGCCTTTGAGCGAACGGGTGAGTTAGGACGGTTGGAGTTCATGACGGGTGGGGGCGGGTTGAGTTTGGGGATGGCGTGATGCCGGGTTGAAAAGCGCTCCTTTGAGCAAGCTGTCGTAGGGGCGTAGAGTGATTTTCCCGCGGCAGGCGTGACCGTCGAACACACGATGGAACGTGTCCGCGCCGAGATCTACGGCAACTTCGTGCCGCATATAATTGAAAAGGAATTCGACCGGTCCGTCGGTGCCGATACGGGTCTTTCTGACAATGCCGAGCGGCAGAACGGTGCGCTGAAGTTTCAGCTCGGCGGCGAGTGTTTCGTAGAACGCGATGCAGCCCTGCTCGGCTAGTTTGGCGCCGACGTAGAAGGTCTCGCCCATACCCCAATTGTGGCGAAGCAGGACGGGGGAGCCGGCGTAGAACTCTGACACGATGCTGGCGAGCGTGCGCGCGCCCTCGGCGTGGAGGCGCTCGACGATATCGGTGGCCTCGGTGTGTCCGTCTCCGCCGAAAATAGATCCGTGGACGCGCACTTTTTCGTCGTTGTGGAGATAGTCGACTTCCTCGTTCCAGAGCCCGAACACCTCGCGCAGGCAAGGGCCGGGGAATCCGCCGCGCCAGCAACGGTTGTGCTCATCCACGTAACCGGTGAGGTAGGTGGCGACCCATGCCCCGCCGGCCGCCGCGAAGTCGGCAAGCCTGCGCGCGGTGTCAGTCGTCAGCGAGTAGAGCGCGGGGGTGACGACCAGGCGGTAGGCGGAGAAATCCGCGTCGGCCGGGATAATGTCCACCTCGACCCCGGCGCAGCGCAAGGCGCGGAAGTGCTCGA
>JBEGTN010000039.1:0-4707 GCA_041179405.1 Verrucomicrobiota bacterium | reverse complement strand
CGCTCCGTAGATCAGGCGGTAGGCGTCGGGGTCTTTGTTGATCAGGTTTTGCGAGCTGGTGCCCGAGGAACCAGGCATCCTTATCATCGAGGCCTGGAACAAGGCCTCGCCCTTGGTGCCCTGGGCGAGCGCGCCGAGGTCGGCCAAACTGTCGGAGAGGCGCTTCGAGATGGCGTCGTCGTTGCCACCTGGCTGGCGGGAGGCGAGGGCGGCCTCGCTGTGTTCGCGGAGCAGGGCGCGGGCGAGCGGCAGACGCCAACCGGGCAGTGAGGGCGTGACTTGCGGCGTCTGTCCATTGGCCGATTCGACCTGGGCGGGCATGAAGAAGTAGGCGATTCGCGGGATTTGCGATTCCCCCCATGATTGCCATTGGCGTGAGACCAAGCCGGGCGAGGCCAACTCCGCCACCACCCGGCTGGTGGTAATCTCGTTACGAGGGAAACGCAGCCGCGCTTCGCCTTTCGCGTCGGTGCGCAGGGGCTCGCCCGCGAGGTTGGCACCGTTAAAGATGCCGCTGGTTCTCAGCAGGGTTCCGGCCGCCGGCGCGCCGGTGTCTCGATCTACCACGCGGATCAGAATCTCCTGATTGAAGACGCGCGCCGCTTCGCCGGTCGGCACGGCGGGCGTGACCGGGCGGGAGGGGTCGTGGTTGGCGAGGCTGGCAGCGAGAAGGGAGTAGCTGGCGAGGCCTCCTCCGGCGACCAGTTCGAGACTCCGGGCAGGTTTCTTAGGATGGGGATTGGCGAAGGTGGTCTTCGTGATGCGGGTGGTGGCTCCGTAGCGATTGAGCTTCAGGTCACGGAAAATGATTTTGCTCTGCGGATCGTCGAGGCGCTCGCGCTCCTCGGAATAGCGCAGCGACCAATCGCGGATGTTGACGCCATAGCGGACGGGCAGGTCGGCGACAGTGCCATCCTGATAGTGGATGCGCAGGGTGGCGACGGTCTCGCCGTAAGGATTTTCCCAATACGTGACGTGCAGCAGGTGAAGCTCGTCGAAGTTCCGGCCTTCGAGCGGGATGTCGGCGACGCGGGCGGGGTATTTCTCCTCGGGGTTGCGCTCTGTGAATTCCGCGCCTTCCAGCGTGATCTGGCCGTTGGCGCGAAAACCCACTCCGTCGAAGACGTGGTCGCCCGAGAGGGTGACAAGGGCGCGGCGGACGTCCTTTGGCCCGATTTTTTCGGGGGTGTGGAAGGCGGTCAGATCCACCTGATGGCCAGCTAAGGCGCCGGGCTGAGTTTCGGCGATTTCCCGGTGCGCGGGCGGGGAAAAGAAGAAGAGCCCCAGGCCGACGGCGGCCGCGATGGCCAAGGCCGCGCCGAGGACAAGGCCAAGGCGGCTCTTACGCGGCCGGGCGGCGGGCGACCCAGCGATGGTCTCGAGGCTGGTTTTCATATCGCTGGCCTGTTGCCAGCGCAGGGAGGGCTCGTTGGCGAGGGCGCGGAGCACGACCTCGTCGAGGCGGACGTCGATACGCACGTCGCGCGAGGGGTTTCGCAACGGGGTGCCGGGGCGCGCGCCGGTGAGCATCTCATAGAGCACGGCACCGAGGGCGTAGATGTCGGTGCGGTGGTCCACCTGGTCGGGGTGAGTTTTTTGCTCCGGCGACATGTAGGCGGGCGTGCCCATGACGACCGAGTCCGCCGCGAGCACGACGCCGGGGCCGGCGAGTTTGGCGAGGCCGAAATCGGCGACCTTCACTTGGCCGAGGCGATCCACGAGGATGTTCTCCGGTTTGATGTCACGGTGGACCACGCCCTGGTCGTGCGCGTATTGGAGCGCGTCGCAAATCTGCGGCACGATGGCCAGGGCCTCGCGCGGCTCGACGCGGCCGGCTTGCTGGAGCTGACGGAGGTTGAGGCCATCGACATACTCCATGAGCAGGTAAAAGTAGCCGCCGGCAGCGCCGAAATCATGCACCGTGACGATGTGCGGATGGTGCAGGCGGGCGAGCGCTTGCGCCTCGATGGCGAAGCGTTTCGCGAAGGCGGGCTCGTCGGCGCGCTCGGGCGCGAGGAGCTTGAGGGCGACGAGGCGGTCGAGGGATTTTTGGCGGGCGAGATAGACCAGGCCCATGCCGCCGCGCCCGAGCAGGCGCTGGATTTCCAACTGGGGGAACAAGCCCGCGAGTTCTTCGGGCGAAGGCGCGGGGGCGGCTGCGGCGGAGTCGGCGCGGGCGGCGGCGGGGGCAAAGAGACTGCCGGTGAGAAAGTTCCCGGCGGCGACGCAGCGCGGGCAAAGACCCTCAGAGGCGTCGGCCGGGATCGGCGAGGCGCAGCGGGGGCAGGTTGACGAGGACGAGGAAGGAGGCGGGGGCGGAGTGGATGAGGGTTCCATACCGGGTAATTAAGATTATTCCGGCGCTTGTTACCGGTTCGCGTGAGATTTTTTATCCTTGGCTCAGAAGACCGATGACGTGGCGCAGTTCTGACTCGAGTTCGGATTCGTCGGCCAAGGTGTCGGCGACCTCGGCGCGGAAATGGGCGCGGAGACGTTTGCGCAGACGGTGAAGGGCGACCCGCGCCGCGCCCTCGGTGGTGCCGAGCCGGGCGGCGGTTTCCGCGTGGTTCGCCTCGGCGCGGCTGGCGGTGAGCTGATCTTTCAGCGCGGCGAATTCCGCGGCGCGACCGGATTCGTCGTATTCGGCGCGGAGGCGGGCCAGGGCACGCTCGAGAATGGTGAGCGCCCAGCGCCGTTCGTAGAGGAGTTCCGCCGAAGCCTCATCGATGGGTTCGGCGAGGGGGCGGCCGGTGTCGTCCACGGCGTCGAGGGAAACCGCCGCCACGCCGCCGCCGCGCTTGGCGGCATGGCGGCGGTCGCGGTCGTTGAGCGCGAAGCGAGCAGCGGCGACGCGCAGGAAGGTGCGGAAGCGGCCTTTTTCCGGCGCGGCGGCGCTCAGGTAATCGTGGGTGATGATGCGCGCGAAAAAGTCCTGCGTCAGGTCTTGGGCGTCGTGCAGCGCGATCCCCCGGCTGCGCAGGTAAACGAAGACCGGCTGCCAGTAGCGGCGGGCGAGTTCTTCCCACGCGGCGGCGGCGGCGGGCGAGTTGAGATCGCGCGCGGTGGCGACCATCGTCCAACGCGTGGTGGAGAAACCGCCGGTGCCCGAGGCGGCGGGGCGTTCGTGGGTCGAGTTTGACATTCAGGGCCGGGGTGGTGCCCGAGATACGGAGCAGAGCGGGGTTGGGGTAAGGGTAACAAAAAGGCCGCCCGTGAGTGGGGCGGCCTGCGTGGTTTTGGGGAGGCGGCGCTCAGGCGCCGGTCTTGAAGAGGGCAACGTCGCCGTCGCGGAAGACGTATTCCTTGCCCTCGAGGCGATACTTGCCGGCATCGCGCGCGGCGGCGGTGCTGCCGAGGCGCACGAGGTCCTCGTAGGAGACGATCTCCGCCTTGATGAAGCTCTTCTCGAAATCGGTGTGGATGACGCCGGCGGCCTGCGGGGCCTTCCAGCCTTTCTTGATCGTCCAGCAGCGCACCTCTTTTTCACCGGCGGTGAAATAGGTCTGCAAGCCGAGCAGCGAATAGCTGCCGCGAATGAGGTTCGACACGCCGGAATCGGTGACGCCGAGATCTTTTAGGAAATCCTTCGCCTCCTCGGGTGAGAGGTCGATGAGCTCGGCCTCGATTTTCGCGCTGATCGGCACGTAGGCGGCGTCGTGGTGGGCCTTCACGAAGGCGGCCACCTTTTGCACGAAGGGATTCGCCTCGGCGTCGGCGAGGTCGCTCTCGGCGACGTTGCAGGCGTAAAGCACGGGCTTGGCGGAGAGGAGCTGGAAGAACTGGAGCAGCTTCTTCTCGTCGTCCGAGCACTCGAGGATGTTGGCGGGTTTGTTTTCGTTGAGGTGGGGAACGAGTTTTTCGAGCAGGGCGAACTCGGCCTGGGCGTCCTTGTCGCCGGACTTGGCGAGCTTCTGGGTTTTATTCATCCGCTTCTCGACCGCCTCGAGGTCGGCGAGGACGAGTTCGGTGGAGATCACCTCGATGTCGCGCACGGGATCGACGCCGCCCATGGTGTGGATGATATCGTCGTCCACGAAACAGCGGACGACGTGGACGATGGCGTCGGTCTCGCGGATGTTGGCGAGAAACTGGTTGCCGAGGCCTTCGCCTTTGCTGGCACCGGCGACGAGGCCGGCGATGTCCACGAACTCGATGGCGGCGGGGATGACGACCTTGGTTTTGGCAATGTCCTTGAGCACGTAGGCGCGATCATCGGGCACCACGACGACGCCGACGTTGGGGTCGATGGTGCAGAACGGGTAGTTCGCGGCCTCGGCCTTGCGGGAGCGAGTGAGGGCGTTGAAGAGAGTGGACTTGCCCACGTTGGGGAGACCGACGATTCCGGCTTTCATAAGGGGCGAACGTCGCCGCGTGGCGGGGGCGGGGTCAAGGATTGTCTCGCCGCCCGGGCCATTAACGACCGAGAATTGTGAAAATAATCCGGCATTCGCACCTAAAGTATTTTATGTCGCTCATTGGTTGCTTGACAAGACGCCGGATACGCCGTGTTTCTCACCCTTTTCCAAATCACACAGCCCTCGTCCCACCACCTTACATGGCCCTTAAAATCCGCCTCTCCCGCATCGGTTCCACGCACAACCCGATCTATCACGTAGTGATCGCCGAAGCCCGTTCACGTCGTGACGGCGCCGCCACCGAGGTGCTCGGCACCTACAATCCCCGCGCCAAGAAGGACGCACTCACCCT
>JBEGTN010000038.1:0-3490 GCA_041179405.1 Verrucomicrobiota bacterium | reverse complement strand
TCCACCACCTCGGCATCGTAGTCCTCGCCCAGAACGGCGGAGGCGCGGCGGGTGAGGGCGAAGAGCAGGTTCACGCCCACCGAGTAGTTGCCCGACCAGACGCAGGGAATGGCGGCGGCGGCGGCGAGCAGGTTTTTTTTATCCTCCGCCGAATGGCCGGTGGTGCCGATGATGAGGGCTTTGCGGTGGGTGGTGCAGTGGCGGATGACTTCGCCGGTGGCGTGGTGGGAGCTGAAGTCGATGACGACGTCGGCGGTGGCGATGCCGGCGGCGAGATCGTCCCCCGCGTCGAGCTCGGCGGTGACGGTGGCACCGGCGGCGCGGGCGGCGGCGAGGTTGGCCTGGCCCATGCGGCCACGGGAGCCGATGATGGCGATTTTAAGGGACATGGAGGGGGTGGCTTACTTCTCGAACGGGGCGAGCACGGCGAGCAGGGTGGCGAGGTTGGCCTTCGACATCTCGCACAGGGGCGCACGGACCTCGGCGCTGGCGATGATGCCGGCGCGTTGGAGGGCGATCTTTACCGGCACGGGGTTGGGCTCGATAAAGAGGGTTTTGAACATCGGGTAGAGCCGGCGATGGAGCTTGGTGGCCTTGGCGAGGTCCTGGGCGAGCGCGGCGTTGACCAGTTGCACGACCTCCTTGGCGAAGCGGTTGGAGGCGACGCTGATGACGCCTTCGGCACCGACCGCCATGAAGGGCAGGGTGAGGGAGTCGTCGCCGCTGAGGACCGTGATGTCTTTGCCCAGCGCGTGCTTGATCTGGTCCACGCGATCAACCGAGCCGCCGGCTTCCTTGATGTGGCTGACGTTGGGGTATTTGGCGCGCAGGCGCTCGATCACGGGCACGCTGATCTCGATGCCGCAGCGACCGGGGATGGAGTAGAGGATGATGGGCTTGTCGGTGGCCTCGGCCACGGCCGAGAAATAGCCGAAGACGCCCTCCTGGCTGGGTTTGTTGTAGTAGGGGGCGACCACCAGCATGGCGTCGGCACCGGCCTCGGCGGCGGCGGCGGTGAGTTCCACGGCCTCGGCGGTCGAGTTGGAGCCGGTGCCGGCGATGACCGGCACGCGCTTGCGGGCGTAGCCCACGGTCGCACGGATCACATCGAGGTGCTCGTCGTGGGAGAGGGTGGGGGATTCGCCGGTGGTGCCGACGGGCACGATGCCGTTAATGCCGCTCTTGATCTGGAAATCCACCAGACGTTTGAGGTCGTCGTAGGCGACGGCCTGCTTTTGGAAAGGCGTGACGAGGGCGGTGATGGTGCCGGTGAGCGGGCGCAATTTCATGGCGGAGATAAAACGATAACTTGCACAGGACAGCATGGCTAATTAGTCACGGCGCAACGTTTTTTCCCATCCCAAAGGCATGACTCCGCATACCGAACTCGTTAACGATCTCCTAAAACTCGCTGTAGACAGCGGGGCCAGCGACGTAGTCGTCAAGTCCGGCAAGCCGGGCTACGTGCGACTTTCCGGCCGTTTAAAGCCGGTGGATATGGACCCGCTCTCGGGTGCCGACGTCGAGGCCTTTGTGGTCGAGCATGTGCCCCGCGTGTTTATGGCGATGTGGACGGATGTCGGTCAGGTGGACTTTGCCTACGCCGCGACCGATGTCGGGCGTTTTCGTGTAAACGCCTTCCATCAACGCGGCACGGTCAGCATCGTTTTCCGTCATATCAAGAGCCAGGTTCCCACGTTTGAGATGCTCGGCCTGCAAGAGGAGCCCATCCTCAAGCTCGCCAAGGCGAAGGACGGCATCCTGCTCGTCTGCGGCGCCACCGGCTCCGGCAAGAGCTCCACCATGGCCGCCATGCTGAACTGGGTGAACCAAAACCTGGATCGCCATATCGTCACCCTCGAGGACCCGATCGAGTTTACCTTCCAGGACGACAAATCGGTATTCCAGCAACGCGAAATCGGGCTCGATGTGCCCAACTTCGAGTTGGCGATCCGCGCCGTGCTCCGTCAAAATCCCGACATCATCCTCATCGGCGAGATGCGCGATCGCGAGACCTTCGAGACCGCGATCTCCGCCGCCGAGACCGGCCACTTGGTCTTGTCCACCATGCACGCCGGCACGGTCGCGCAGTCGTTGACCCGTCTCTTCGAGTTTTTCCCGCCCGACCAGCAGATGCTCGCCCGCCGCCAGGTCGCGAACACCCTGCGCGGCTTCATCTGCCAAAAACTCATCCCCGCGCTCGAAGGCGGCGGCCGCGTGCCGGCCAACGAGATCCTCTACGCCGACGGCACGGTGCGTAATTTTATCCTCGAGAACCAGAACGACAAGGTCCAGGGCCTGCTCGATTCCGGCGCCGACACCGGCACCTTCTCCTTTAATCGCGACATCTATCGCCTCATCAAGGCCGGCCTCATCAGCAAGGCGGACGGCCTTCGCTTCTCGCCCAATCCGCAAGCCCTCGAAATGAATCTGAAGGGCATCTTCATGAAGACCTGAACGCCCTCGCGTTTTTGGCGAACTTCCCACCGGGCGAAATGCTTTCTTGGCACTTCGCCCGTTTCTTTTTTCGTCGTTTGTCCCACTCCTTCCTCAACTCCCCACACACCCTCGTTTTTTAACAATGGCCACCGCTCTCCTCTTCGCCGGTCAAGGCGCCCAAAAAGTCGGCATGGGCAAATCGCTTTACGAAAACTCCGCGACCGCCCGCGCCCTCTACGACGAGGCCGACCGCGTGCTGGGCTGGAGCCTGACCAAGGTTTCCTTCGAGGGCCCGGATACCGAGCTCACCCAGACGAAGGTCTGCCAGCCCGCGCTCTTTGTCCACGGCCTCGCGCTGCACGCCATTTTAAAGGAGCAGGGCAAACTCGCCGACGTTACTATGGCGCTCGGTCTCTCGCTGGGCGAGGTCACCGCTTACACCGCCGCCGGCGTGTTTGATTTTGCCACCGGCCTGCGCGTCGTCGCCGAGCGCGGTCGCCTCATGCAGGTCGCCTGCGAGCAATCGCTCGGAGGCATGGCCGCCGTCATCGGCGAAGAGCGGGCCAAGGTCGCCGAGTTGTGCGCCGCCTTCGATGTCGAGGCGGCCAACTTCAACGCCCCCGGCCAGATCATCATCTCCGGCGAGAAAACCAAGGTGGACGCCGCCGTCGCCGCCGCGAAGGACCTCGGTATCAAGAAAGTCATCTCCCTCAACGTCGCCGGCGCCTACCACTCGCGCCTCATGGAGCCGGCCCGCGCTGCCTTTGCCGCCTTCCTTGATACCATCCCCTTCGCCGCGCCGAAGTTCACCGTGTTCACCAACACGACTGGCCAGGCCGTCTCCGATCCCGCCGCGATCAAGGCCGCGCTGGTCAAGCAGGTCGTCTCCTCCGTGCTCTGGGAAAACTGCATGCGCTCCGCCGTCGCCGCCGGTGTGGCCGCCCAGGGCGTGCCGCCCGCCTTCCTCGAACTCGGGCCGGGCGCAGTCCTCGCCGGACTCGCCAAACGCACCGACAAAGCCTGGACCGTGCGCAGCTTCGCCGAGTTCGCC
>JBEGTN010000037.1:0-6426 GCA_041179405.1 Verrucomicrobiota bacterium | reverse complement strand
ACGCCGAGCCGGAGGGTGGTCTCGCCGCTTTGGATCGAGGTGACGGAATCGAGCGGGAACTCCATGAGCCCGAAATCCGCCATCGGCAGGCGTCGGCCGTCTCGGCTGGCAAAGGCTATGCCATTTTTCAGGCTGCTGTAAACGCGCGGGGGGCTGCCGTCGGGGTTGGGCCAACTCGGGGCTTGATCGATGTAGTGGACACGGGCCAGCGCGAGGACGGCACCGTCGCTGCTCGAGGGCGATTCGGGGCCGATCGCGACGTCGTAAGTGCTCGGCGTGCCGTCCGGTCGCAGCCAGGGTTGGCCGGTCGCGGGATGGAGGCGCACGGCGAGTAGCTCGACGCTGCCGCCGCCGGGCAACTGTGCCACCCACGGGCCGTCCGGCACGGAGCGCACGCGCTCGGGGCGGAGGTAAGGGCTGGCGTGGGCGGCGGCGATGACGGCGGCTTCGTCGCCGTAGGTGACGCCGCGCAGGGAGCTGCGGGCGGGGGGCGTGTAAACCCAGTTAAGCCCGGCGAACAGCATCGTGACGGCGGTGGCAAGGCCGCTGATCGTGAACAGCCGGGCGGAGGAACCGGTCCCGGTCAGGCGGCGCCAAAGGGCGCGGATAAAGAGGGCGTTGCCCAACGGCAGGGCGGCGAGCGCGAACAGGCGCAACAGGGAGAGGAGAGTTTGGACAGGAGTTGGTCCAGGGCCGGGGTAGCTCAGACCTTCGTTCCGGAGCCGACTGATGATCGGCAGCGCCACGGCGGTGTCGAACGCGAGGAGCGGGAAGAGCAGACCGGCAAACAGCGCCAGACCGAGGCCGCGCAGTCGGCCTTGCGAACGGTGGATTTGGGTGACGGCGATCCAGCCCAGCGCGGTCGCGGCGAGGGCGAGGGGCGCTTTGACGGCGATGATATTGAACGGGAGCGGCAGGGTGGCTGCGGCGAGGAGCGCCAGCAGTGCCCCGGCGAGGGCGGTGCGCGAGAGGCTGGGGGCAACGGGCGGTGGAGGCGCGACGCTCTCGACCGGCGGTGCGGCAAGAGCCGACGGAGGCGGCGCGGCGGCGGGAGTCGGCGGGGGCGCGGTCAGGGTCTGGACCTGGGTGCGGAACTCGCCGGCGGTTTGGTAGCGGAGGGAGGGGGATTTTTCGAGGGCGCGCAGGACGATCTCGTCGAGGCGGACGTCGATCTGGACCTTGCGGGAGGGGGCGACGACGTCCTTGGCGGGGCGCTCGCCGGTGAGCATTTCGTAGAGGACGACGCCGAGGGCGTAGATGTCGGCGCGGTGATCGACGGCGGGGGAGGCGGACGCGGCTTGCTCGGGGGCCATGTAGGGCGGGGTGCCGGCGCGTTCGCCCGCGCCGTCGCCGCCGGAGTCGACGAGGGCAGCGATGCCGAAGTCGGCGATTTTAACCCGGCCCTCGCGATCGAGCAGGAGGTTCTCGGGTTTGATGTCGCGGTGGACGACGCCTTTTTCGTGGGCGTATTGCAGGGCCTCGCAAATGGGCGGGACGATGGCGAGGGCCTGGGCGGGGGCGAGTTTACCGTCGCGGATAAGGTCGCGGAGGTTCACGCCGTCCACGAACTCCATGACGATGTAGAAGAGGCCGCCGGTCTCGCCGAAGTCGTGGATGGTGACGATGTGCGGGTGGCCGAGCTTCGCCAGCAGCTCGGCCTCGCGGGCGAAGCGTTCGGCGAAGCGCGCGTCGCGTTCGCGCTCGGGGGCGAGAATTTTTATGGCGACGAGGCGGTTGAGGGATTTTTGGCGGGCCTTGTAAACCACGCCCATGCCACCGCGACCGAGGCAGGAGAGAATCTCGAACTGGGGAAACTTATCCGCGATCTGCTCGGGGGTGGGCGGCGGAGTCTGCGGTTGGGCAGAGGTGCGCGAGGCGGCGGGGTCGAAGGCGGTGCCGGAGGCGAGGGCCTGGGCGAGCAGGCAGGAGGGGCAGACTGGGCGGGGCTGGTCGGCGGTGGCGGCGGGCAGGGCTTTGCCGCATTCGGGGCAGGGGAGGGAGGAGCTGGAGGGAGTCATCGTGCCGTGCTCTTACGCGGCGGCGGCAGGACGTTACGGGAAAAGTGAGCGGAGGATCGAACTTTCTCGGGCGGGGAACGGGAATGCCGGGCTTGGTGTTCGGTCAGCCGTCCTGTCGGCGCGGTCGTCGGCAAGCGACGCCCCTTGCTACAGTCGGAAGCGGAATGCCCGAGGGGAGCTGAAGCGTCTCGTTCGGTTGGCGCGCATTTGATCACGCCCCGGTCTTTTGTGCGGGCTCTGCCTTGGTTCGTTACTCTGTCGTCCGGCCTTGAGCATTCGCCTGCATGGACACGGGTTAGTTTCCGAGCACCAGCCAACTGACTTCCACGCTGTAAACGCGGGTCCCCCGCCAGGTGGTCACCGCGAGGTGAAAGCCGGTCGTCGTCACATTGTTCACCGCCACGCTGATGCGGGCCGTGTCGCGGTTATCGATGTCGAATCCCGTTATCGAGGCATGCACCAACGGCACGGTATTAAACGGCTCGGGGAAAAGAACATCGAGGGTGTAGGTGCGAGGCAGGTCCGGGGCGCCTGCCGGAACCTCCGCGAGGTTCCAGCCTTCGGAGGTCAGGCCGACGGAGACGACGGAGGTGAGCGATTTCCACGGGATAATCGGGATGGTCATGGTGAAAGAGGTGATTCGGCCAGGTGGTGAATCCGTCCGCTCCCGACTAATCGAAAGCCGAACGGGCGCTGCTTCGTAACCTGTTTTCATGCCAGATTTCCGCCTGCTTTTGCCGAGCGAGGCCGAATAACACGCCGGATCTGGCTTTGTCTCCGGGGTGCGAAATCCGACGGGGGAATCTACGCGCGGGGAGTTTTTACCGAGGCGGGAATCATCCGCCGAGGGCGGCGAAGAGGGAGCGCAATGTATGCCGGACGGGGTGGCGAACATTCAAACCCGGTCGTAGGCAAGCTACGCCCCTACGTCGGAGAAGCCCGGCATTCGTAAGCGAACGCCTTACCCCTTGGCACACTTTTAATCACACCCTACTCGGGGAATTGGAGGCGGAAGAAGGCGCGGTCGGTCGGCAGGGGGACGGTGACTTTGTCGATGCCCTCGGTTGTGGTGGGCGTGGTGGAAACCGGCGTCCAGGTGTTCAGGTCGGTGGATTGGTGGAGGCCGAGGCCGTTGCGCCAGGCGGGCCATGACAGGGTGAGGGCGTTGCTCGCGGGGGCTAGGTCGAGGGAACTGGCCACCAGCTCGGGTAGGGTAAACGCGCGGGTGGAGAGGACGACGGAATCCATCTGGCCGCGGAAGTAGGGGTCTGCGCTAAAATGGCTGCGGCCGATGTAGTTCGTGGTTGTGGTCAAATCCTCGGGCAGCAGGTGAGGGGCGATCTGCGAGGCAACCACTTTTCCGTTGATGTAAAGTTGGATGAGGTTGGGGTGAAAAATGGCCGCGACGTGAGTCCAGACGCCGACGGGAAAGGCATCCGGGGCGTTGAGCTGGCGGGTGCCGCCGGTGTTGGGCGCGAGGATTTCGAGGCGGGGGCGGCCGGTGCTGGAGGAGGGTGTCAGATACACGTAGCTGGCGGTGCCGGAGCCGAAGTCGAAGATGCGTTGCCAGGCGTTGCCGCCGTTCCACTTCACCCAGGCGGCGAAGGTCCGCATCCGGCCCGCCTCGACCGGCATAAGCAGGTGTTGGGTGCCGCTGGCGAGGTTAAGCACGGTGCCGCGAGTCGAGAGCGTGGTGGTGGTGGCGCTGCCGGACAGGGTGGCGTTGAAGGGGCCGTCGGCGCTGGTGCCGCCGTTGTCAAAGGGGAAGCGGGCGGTCCATTGGGGGGCGGTGGCGGCGGGCGTGATGTCCACCTGGTGGACGGAGCTCAGGCCGTTCCCGTCGGTCGCGGTCAGGGCCACGCGATAAAAGCCGTCGGTCGAGGCCGTGCCGGTGGCGGGGATGGTGAAGGAGGTTTCGGCAAGGCCGGTGATGGGGCCGACGACGGGCGTGCTCACGCCGTCGAGTATCCAGGTGACGGTCCAGGAGAGCGCGGAGTCGGGCAGGAGCCGGCCTTGGTGATCGCGCGCCCAGCCGGTGAGCGTCGGTGTGCTGCCCGGAGCGAAGCGCGCGGACTCGCCGGGCTGGGTGATCTGCGCCCAGGGGGCGCGCACCTCCGAGAGAGATAGCGCTCGACCCCAGGTGCGCAGGCTGGCGATGCGGCCGAGGAACTTTGGGTCGGTGGTGAACTGGCTGCCGCCGAGCAGGCTGTTGGTCGGCACGATGTCGGAGAGTTGCAGGGTGATCGTGGCGGTGGCGACGGCGGTGCCGTTGAGGTAGAGCACGCCGGTGGTGCCGTTGAGCGTCACGGTCGCGTGGGTCCATGCGCCGGCGACGAGGGCTTGGGCGCCGATCAGGACTTGTTCGGCGCCGCCGTTGGCGATGGCGAAGCGCGGCAGGCCGTCGGCTCCCGCCGGGGTGAAAAACGCATAGCGGGTGGTGCTTTGGCCGAAGTCGAAAACGCGTTGCCAGGGCGTGGCGAGGTCGTCGGGACGGAACACGATGTCGATGGTGCGCGCGAGGCCGGTGCCGGTGGGCAGGGTGGCCTGCGAGGAGCCGTCGAATTGCAGCACGGTGCCGCGCTCGGCGTCGTGACGCCAGGTGGCGCCGGTGCCGGCGGTGCCGGGGTGCTCGCCCTGGGCGTCGGCGAGGTCGCCGCCGAAGGGGAGGGCGGCGATGCGGTCACGGGAGAGTTGGGGCCAGCCGTCGGTGGTCCACAAGAGGGGCTCGATGTCGTGGGTGGGAGCGCCGTTGTTGTTGGCGTCGTAGTAGTGGCAGCCGAACCACTCGCGGCCGGCGCGCGTCCAGATCGACATGTGGCCGGGGCCGATGAAGCGGCCGGACGAGGAGAGGAGGAGGGTGCCGCCGCCGTTCTTCAGGTTGACGCCCGTGCGATCATAAAACGGACCGAGGGGGGAGGTGCTCCGGCCCACGCGGATGTTGTAGGTGCTGTCGAGGCCGCTGCAGCAACCGCCGTAGTTGAGGAACAGGTAGTAGTATGCGCCGCGTTGATACAGGCACGCGCCCTCGGTGGTGTTGCTGAAAAAGGCGGTGCTGCTGCTGGCGACCTTGTAGGGGGCGGTGGCGGGGTAGAGGCGTTTGCCGGTGGCGGGGTCGAGCTGCATCACGAGGATGCCGTCGGAGTAGGAGCCGAAGGCCATCCAGACGGTGCCGTCGGCGGCGACGAGGATGGACGGGTCGATGCAGTTGTAGGAGGTGAGATCGGTGTTGGCGTCGGTGTAGCCGACGGCGTCGGACTGGATGACCTTGCCCTGATCAGTCCAGACGGGAGTCGCGAGGGACGGGGACGTGGCGAGGCCGATGGCGGAGTCGATGGTGCCCCAGGAGGAGACGGAGTAGTAGAGGTGGTATTTGCCGTTAAAATACGCGATGTCGGGCGCCCAGAAGTTGCCGGTGAAGTCGGGCACCGCCGCGACTGTCCAGGCGGGCGGCGTGGCGAATACGGCGGATTTGGATTTCCAGGTCACGCCATCGGTCGAGGAGTGCACGACGATGCCGTTGCCGGTGCCGAAAACGAAGGCCTGATTGCCCTCCCAGATGACGGTCGAGGGGTCGTGGATGCCGATGTCGCCGCGCAGGGTGGGGCCGTCCTCGGCGCGGGCCGAGGTGCCGGGCAGACAAAACGCGAGGAACACGGCGGCGGCCAGAAAAAGGATGCGGAGTAAGAACGTCCGGGCATGCTCCGCCAACCGTGACAGCGGAGTGGCCGGGGCGGCGGGGGAGGCGCGACCGGCAAGCGGAACAGGGAAAGGCATCCCGGACAAGTTACGGGGCGTCGGGCTTGATGCCAAGCTGGAGGGTTTGGGGTTTGCTCTTAAGAATGGGCAGAATCGGCCTTGGTCTTCCGGACATGATGCGCCTAGTGCTTGATCCTAGAAACGGCAGTTCAAACCGACCGCGGATTACGCGGATAAAATGGATAAAACAAGATACAGAAGAAACCAGTCGCCCAGACAAGTCTCCTGGCGGGTCAGTCACGAATATTCCGTAATTTTCCGATATCCGCGTTCATCCGCGTAATCCGCGGTTTCCATCGCCGGTTTTAGGCTGATTGCAGAAATAAGCGCTAGGCGCTTTTGACTGGGGCCGGCGTTGACGGAATGGGCATGTGCCGCTGGCACACCTCCCTTTCCGTCGCCTTGGCCGCAGCCAAAATCACTCCGCCCTTCTATCGCTTATATCCGCAATCAAGCACTAGGGTGTGCTTGCCTGATAATACACAGTGAAAACGCAGAGGATTGATTTGATCGGGCTGTTCCATGTTTTCAGCGGAAACATGGATTATGATAATGGGCGCAACAATAAAAAGAGCGTATAAATTATATATAAAGCATTGGATTTATTGTTGTTTTATCAGGGATGCGAATCCCTGAAGCAAGCTGGTGGGGT
>JBEGTN010000036.1:0-13098 GCA_041179405.1 Verrucomicrobiota bacterium | reverse complement strand
CGTCGGGCAACGCGGTGGTGGTGACGGTGAGCGTGGTGGCGGCGACGTTCAGGGTGATGGTCTGCGTCGTGGTGGTGGTCGCCGCGTCGGTGAGCCGCACGGTGAACGAATAGGCGCCCGGCGCAGTGGGCGTGCCGGAGAGCGTGCCGTCGGTGGCGAGCGCAAGGCCGGCGGGGAGGGTCGAGCCGGAGGCGAGTGACCAGGCGTAGGGCGCGACGCCGCCGGTGCCGGTGAGCGCTTGCGAATAGGCCGCGCCGAGGACGGCGTCGGGCAGCGTGGCGGAGCCGGTGACGACGAGCGCGGGCACCGGCACGGCGTGGGTGAAGGCGCGCGTGGCGGTGAGCGCGGCGCTGTCGGTCACGAGCACGGTGAAGCTGGAGGCGACGGGCGTGGTCGGCGTGCCGGAGAGCACGCCCGCGCCGTTGAGCGTGAGGCCGGCGGGCAGCGTGCCGGAGGAGACCGACCACGTGTAAGGCGAGGTGCCGCCGGTGGCGGAGAGGGTGGTCGCGTAGGCGCTGCCGACCGCACCCTCGGGCAAGGTCGCGGCGGTGCCGATGGCGAGGGGCGTGGCCGCGATGGTGAGCGAGAGGGTTTTGGAAACGGTCGCCGGGATAGTGTCGGTAAGACTAACGGTGAGCGAGGACGCGCCGGTGGCGGTGGGCGTGCCGGAGAGGACGCCTGCGGTGGACAAGGCGAGGCCGGGGACGGAACCGCTGGTAATGACCCAGGTGTAGGGCGCGGTGCCGCCAGTGCCGGCGAGCGTGGTCGAGTAGGCCACGCCAAGGACGCCGCCGGGGAGCGGGCTCGTGCTGGAGATGGCGAGGGCGGCGGCGAGGCCGAGGTTGACCGCGCCGGGCGTGGGGGTGTTGCCAGTCCAGTTGGCGGCGGTGTTGCCGATGGTGGTCTCGCTGGAGCGCTGGAGGGATTTGCCGGTGCCGTCGGGCGTGGTGGGCCAGGGGGCGGTATCGCGATACTCGACCTTGTCCACGTTCACGAAAGTGGCGTTGCCGCCGAGGGTGGCGGGTTGGGCGAGTTCTACGTCGAAAGTGCTGTTGGCGAGGTTTTGGGAATACGGTCCGTAAACCGGCGTGGCGGCGGTGAGGCCGTAGGCGGTGCGGAAGGCGGCGAGGGTGGTGGCGTTCGACGGATCGAAGCTCACGAGCAGCGCGTAGCCCCCGGCGGCGATGCTCGTGCCGGAGACGAAGGTGAACTCGGTGTCGCCGCGCAGACGCCAGCCGGAGAGGTCCACGGCAGAGGCGGTGAGGTTGTGCAACTCGACGAATTCGGTGGTGGTGGTGTCCACCGCACCGGTGCCGTCCACGGGGTGATACATGATCTCGTTGATCGTGACGGAGCCAATCTTCGGGCTGGTGTTGGCCGCGCCGGCACCGGTGCGGAAAGTGGCGACGTTGGCGGGGTTGTCCTGGCCGAAGGTGTGGGCGCTTTGGGTCCAGAACTCGGCGCCGCCGGCCGAGGGATTCAAGCCGGTGGCGGCGACGCGGCCGAGGGAAGTGTTTTCGAGGGACGCGCCGAAGCGCACGAGGGCACCGTAACCGGTAACGGCGGCAGAACCATCCACGGCGGAGAGGATGACCTCGTCTCCGGTGGCGGAGAGGGTGAAGGGCACGGCGCCAGCGCTGAAGGCGGCCTGGTAGATCGTAAGGTAGGCACCGGCGGCGAGGGTGGTGCCGGCGGGGATCTGGTATTTTTTGCGGTTGGCGAGGTCGTCGCTCAGCCACCAGCCGCCGAGGGATACGGCGGAGGCGGTGGAGTT
Organism: Verrucomicrobiota bacterium; assembly: GCA_041179405.1. Classification (GTDB taxonomy): domain Bacteria; phylum Verrucomicrobiota; class Verrucomicrobiia; order Opitutales; family Opitutaceae; genus IMCC26134_A. The sequence continues at coordinate 11,324 of JBEGTN010000036.1, read as the reverse complement.
GTAGAGCTCGATGGCGTCCTCGAAGGGCGAGGCCGTGTTGGCGATGATCTCGTTAATGACGACGCCGGACGGGGCCCAGTTGGTGTAGCCGGGCGAGGCGGACGAGGCGGAGAACGACACGATAGTCGCGCCGCCGTCGGGCAGGCGGCCCTGGGCGACGTCCTTGGTCTGGGAGCCGAAGGTGACGGTATCGAGGGTGGTGGCGGCGTTGGCGGCGGTGAGGACGAGACTCTCGCCGCCGGTGGCGAGTTTGAAGTTGGCGTGGGCGCCGCCGGCGGTGGAGCCGTCGGCCCAGAAGCGGGTGTGGCCGCCGGCGGCGATGAAGGAGAGCGCGGGGATCTGGGTGATGGCGGGCGTGGCCGGGGTGTCGCTCAGGTAGAGGCCGCCGAGGGCGACGGGGGAGGTGGCGGTGTTGTGCAGCTCGAACCAGTCCTCGCCGTAGGCGGGGTTGGCCATCCACTCGTTGACGCGCAGGCTGGCGGTGGTGCCGAGGGTTTTGGCGTTGTTGGCGGTGGCGGGCGTGGGCGTGTTGGCCTGCCAGCCACCGGTGCCGTTGACGATGCGGCCGATGGAGAGGTCGGGGGCCTGCGGGCCGAAGGTGACGCTGTCGATGATGGTGGAGCCGTTGAGGAAAAGGATCTGGTCGCCATCGCTGTTGAGACCAAAGCCGGCGTGGAGGCCGGGGGCGGTGGTATCCTTGTCGGCCCAGACGATCAGGTAGGCGCCGGCGGTCAGCGTGGTGCCGGCGGGGAAGGTGTATTTGGCGGGGACGAGCGGATCATCGGTGAGAGTGTAGCCGGCGATGCTGGCTGTAGTGGAACCGTTGTTACGCAGCTCGATGTAGTCGGGGTAGTCGGCGCCGTTTTGGACGGTGTTGCGATTGTAGGCCAGGACCTCGTTGAGCACGAGGGTGCCGGCGGTGGTGGAGGTGGTTCCCCAGGTGAAACTCGTCTCGGCGGAGACGACGGAGCTGTGGCTGGCGGAGTCGATGTAGGTGACGCGCCAGTAGTAGGTCTGGCCGTAGGTGAGCAGGTCGAAGGGGATGGCGAGGCTGGTCTTGGCGGTGGTCGAAGTGGTGCGCAGGACGGGCTCCTCGTAGGTGCCGGTGGAGGCGCGGATTTCCCATTTCGTCGAGGTGTGGGTGGCGGACGACGGGTGCGAGTAGGCGCTGGAGACGAGGTTGGTCGCGCTGAGCACGGTCGCGCCGGTGGCGGGGGTGGAGTTGGTGGGGCGGGCAGGCTTGGTGAAGGTGCCGAGGGCGGAGAGCTGGGAGTTGACCGAGGTCTGGCGGTTGGCGGCGAAAGTGGCGGCGGTGGTGAGGCCGTTGGCGGTGAGGTTGAGGGGATCGCAGAAGGAGTTGTTCAACTCCCAAAGGCGCTGGTTAAACTCGGTGCGGTAGCATTTGTAGAAGGTGTCCTTCCACCAGTTGACGCCGTCGAAGACGTTGGTCGCGCCGTATTCGCCGCCGTAGATGGTCTGGGTGTAGCCGCCGCCGATGCCGCCGGTGGTGTTGGCCATGACGCCGTCGTAGTCCCAGCCGAGGCGCACCCACTTGCCGCTGGCGCGGCGCCAGAAAAACTGGTTGTGGCAGGCGTCGTCCCAGATGCTCATCCACTCAAGCAGGGCCATGGACGTGAGGAGGTTGTCGGTGTCGAAATTGGCGGCGAACCAGGCCTTGGTGTTGGCGAGACTGGTGGCGTTGCTGGAGAAATTGTGGGTGGCGGGCGTGTCGCCGCGGACGGTCCACATGCCCTCGATGAGATCGCGAATGGGCTTGGGGCCTTTCCAGGTGTTGCTCTGGATCGAAATGGTCCAGCCGTAGCGCTGGAGCTGGGTCCAGAGACCGTTGGCGGCCAGCGGGGCGCAGTCGCCGCGCGTGTAGGGTCCCTCGAGGTTGTTTTGCGAGGCATCACGGTTGCCCACTACTTTGTAGAGATCACCGTTGTCCTCCTTGGCGGTGCCGGGATTGAGCTGCTGCTGGAGCTCGTGGTAGGCGTCGAGCATCTCGCCGCCGTATTCGCCCTGTTCGTTACGGGTGATCTTGGCGTTGCTATTGTAATACCAGTCCACGGTGCGCATCTGCGAGGCGGGCAAGCCGAGGAGACGGTTGAGCTTTTGCGCCTCCATGAACTCGGTGCCGTGGCCGGTCTCGAACCACGAGGACTGGCCGTTGAAGGGACGGTTCTCGGGGAAATGCAGCTTGAAGGAACTATTCGCGGCGGCGCGGTGATACATGCTGCCGTGGTAGCGGATCTGGATGTCCCAGAGCTGGCCGTTGCTAGCGAAAACCCCGGCCTGGGTGCCATCCCACAACGGCGCGGTGGCCGCGACGTAGGGCGTATCACGCGGCAGGCCGGCGGCGCTGGAGATCGTGACGCGCGCGGGTGACTGGATGATGTTGGTGTTGAGCTGGGTGAGCGCGGCGGTGGAGACGAAAACATCGTAGATGGCGTTGGTCGAGGTGCGGACCGGCGTGACGAAATAGCCGTGCCAGGCCTCGCGCGCGCCGCTCGCCCCGATGGGAGAAATCTGCGGATCGTCGGCGCGAGGGGAAACCACCTCGGTGCCGTCGCCGCGGTTGGCCTTGAAACGGTAGCGCACGATACTGCGGTCCACCTGGGCGGGCAACGTAACGGTGTATTTGCCGCCGCCGAGGTCGGTCATGGCGACAACGGTGCGTGTCTCGGCGGTGGAGTTGATGTCGTCGAGAAAGTATTCCACCTGCACGGTGGAGAGGCTGGCGGTGGAGGAGTAAGTGCAGTTGACCGTAACGGTGTTGGCGGCGCGCACGATGGTCGCGCCGTCGGTGGTCTGGGCGAAGTTTTGCGCGACGACGACGGGCTTCGGCACGGCGCGAGTGACGGCCTGGGCGGAACCGGGCGTGGGGCCGGGCGAGAGCGGAGAGGCGAGCCAGTTGGCGGGATCGCCGGAATCAGTGGTGACGCTCACGCGCTGGAGCGAGCGACCCTTAAACTGATAAGCGTCGGAGGAGAGACCGGTGAAACGATCCTGGGCGCCGAGGGCGTCGGCGGAGGCGGGCCAGGGAAAGCCGGAGCCATAGGTGACGGAGTCCACGGCGGTGCCGGAGGAATCGCGCAGGCGCACGGTGTCGCCGGAGTTGCCCAGCTTGCCGGTGTAGGGGCCGAGCACGGTCGAGGCGGAGAGCGAGTAGGCGGTGGCGAGCAAGACGGGGGTTTTGGCGATGACGCGGTAACCGCCGGCGGCAATGGTGGTGCCCGCCGGGAAGGTGTAGCTTACGCCGCCGGAGAGAGACCAGCCGGCGAGGTCGAGGACAGCGGCGCCGGTGTTCTGGATTTCGACAAATTCGTAAACGTCGTCGGTCAAATCGAGGACGGGCGTGCCGTCGGCGTTGTAGGTCGGCTCCTCGACCGGATGGTAGTGAATCTCGGTGAGGACGACCCCGCCGGCCGCCGCCGCAAGGCGGGCGAAGAGGAGCCCGGCCAACAGGCATAATCTGAGAAAAACAGCCGGAGCGAACACAGCGTGGGTTGGGGAAACGCGCATAATGATAAAGTAGGTTTTAACCTGCGCGACGTCGAGCCACGCCTGCAAACGCTTAGGGATGGACTCGGTGGAAAATGAGATAAAAAAGCTCCTGTCATCACCATCCACGTGGTTAAAACGGGTTCTTGCCGCCGACATCATCCGCTCGACGGGCTGGCTTATTTTGCGGACCCGGCCTACCCCATACGCCCATGGCCCCCGCGCTCAACGCCCCCGATCCCCCGCCGCCGAACGCAGCGGAAGATGATCCCGTCGCACGCGACGTCGCGTTGATCGCCCGCGCCCGCGCCGGCGAAGAGCGGGCCTTCGGCGAGTTGATGCAAGCCCACTATCCCGCGACCTTCCGCCTCGTCGTCGCCATCCTGCGCCACGAACACGATGCCCGGGATGTCTGCCAGGAAGTCTGGCTCACCGTCTGGAAAACCCTCCCGACCTATCGCGGTGAGTCGCGCTTCTCCACCTGGCTCCACCCCATCGCCACCCGCCGCGCGATCGATCACCTGCGCAAACGCCAGCGCTGGTTCTCACGCTTCCTGCCGTTTTCCACCGGCCCCGACGACCGTCTCGGCGCGCCCGAGCCCGTCGCCGCCGACGACACGCCCGCCGAACTCGCCGCCGCCGAACGCCACGCCCGCTTCGAAAAAGCCCTCGCCGAACTCCCCCCGCTCCTGCGCGCCGCGCTCGCCTTGCGCGAGATCGAGGGCCAGACCTACGAGCAGATCGCCCGCTCGCTCGACTGCCCGGTCGGCACCGTCATGTCCCGCCTTCACAAGGCCCGCCAACTTCTCGCCAAAAAACTCCAGTCCTCCCGCCCATGAAACTCGCCGCCCTCCTCTTCGCCGCCGTCTGCGTCTTCGCCTCGCTTCCCGCCCGCGCCGCCACCCCTGCCACCCAGGCCGCGCCCGCCGCCAAGACCGCCATCGAAGCCGTGCTCGTCGTCGCCTCAAAGGCCCCCGGCAAGGCCGATCCGCGCCTCGCCGCCTACGATGCCACCCTCCGCCGCGTGCTGCGTTTCGAAAGCTTCCAATACCTCGGCCTCGGCCGCGCCGCACTGACCATCCCCGGCGAAGGCAGCCTCGACATCGGAGGCGGCCAGCGCCTCGAACTCAAGACCACCACCGCCGCCGACCAGCGCCTCCGCGTGCAGGTGAGCTGGTTCGACGGCCCCCGCGCCCTCATGAACACCGGCCTCGTGCTCCGTCCCGGCGTCCCCGCCGTCCTCGGCGGCCCCGCTCGCGCCGACGGCGAGGTTTACGCCGTCATCCTGACCGCGAATTAAGGCAGGGAAACCACCCTCAAAAAATAAAACGAATAAACGTTCCCCGGGCTTCGTCTCATCACCCGAACCCAACCTGGGAACACCATGAAAACATCCATCATCCTCGCCGCCGCTCTCTCTGGTCTCGCCACCGTGCCCCAGACCGCCAGCGCCGGCCATAACGACAAAACCTGGATCGCTATCGGCAGCTTCCTCGGCGGCGTCCTCGTCGGCTCAAACATCGAGCGCCATTCGAGCCCGCCCCCCGTCGTCTATAGCCCTCCCCCGCCCTGCGAGCCCGCCCCGTCCGTCGTCATCGTGGAGCGTCCGCGCTACTACTCGCCGCCCGCACCGTCCGGCTACTGGAAAACCGTGCAGACTCGCGTTTACGTCCCCGAGCGCCTGACCATCACCACTGATCGCTACGGTCGCCAGACCCGCGTCTGCCAGCCTGCCTACTACACCTACGAGACCCAGCGCGTCTGGGTGGACACCACTCCAGTCTGCCGCGAGGAACGTATCGAACGCCCCGACCGCGGCCGGAGCTATGAGGGCCGCCGTGATCACGACGACCGGGGCTACGGCTCCTATCGTCCCGACGAGCGCACCGACAACTTCGTCGCCTCCGACGAGGCCCGCCCTCGTTATCGTTTCTAAATTATCGCCACGCACTGAATTCAAATGAAATACATCGCCCTTCTCGCCTGTCTTTTAACCCTCACCCTGCCTCACCAAACGATAGCCGCCGACGCGGTCGCATCGAGTCTCGACAGCACAGCCCCGAGCGCACCGGTGAAATTGGGCATCACGTGCGACTTGGTGAAGGACTTTCCGCTCGCGCTGACGGCAAGCACGACCGAGGACGAAATGAGGTTCACCTTTGGCCCAAAACCCGACGGCCAATACTGCACCCTTGAGCTTCGGGTTCTTCGGCTGAGAGAGGGAGGCGTGAAGATCACCGCTCTCTTTTCAGAGGAAACCAAAGTCATCCAGACCGATGGCACCTGCGCGGTCCGTAACATTGGATTCTCGGACCTATCCACCGTGCTCGCGCCCGGAGAGGAGGATGTTTTGTTCTCTGTCGGGGAGAAGAAATTCACCATCAAACTCCTTAAGATCAAAAAATGACGTGCCGACAAACTGCTAGCGCCAAACAAGCGACTACTTGAACCTGACCATAACATGAACTGCCGCGACGCCACCCCGCTCCTCTCCGCCGAACGCGACGGCCCGCTCGACGCGGCCGCGCGCGAGGCGCTGGAGCGTCACGTCGCGGCCTGCTCTTCCTGCCTGCGCACCCGCGCCACCCTCGCCGAAGCCGCCTCCGCCTGGCGCGCGGAGACCGCCCTCGCCGCCACGCCCGATCCTGCCGGCGAATGGCGCACCCTTCGAGCCCGACTCCACTCCGCCGATGCCGCCGTCACCAACCCCGCGCCACGTCGCCTGACCGCCTGGCTGCTCGCGGGCGGCGCACTGCCCTTCGCCACCGCCGCAGTCTGGCTGGCGATTCTCGCGTTAAAACCCGTCGTCCCCGCTTCACGCGACACCAAGCCCGCCGTCGTCGCCCTGGCCGCGCCAGCTCCCGCGCGAGCGGACTACGTCGAGACTCCCGCCGACACCTCTCCCGTCGTTTACCTCGACCAGGAAAGCGGCTGGCTGATCGTCTGGGCCGAGTCCACCGCCGCGCCCTCTTCCGGCTAGGCGCGGCGGCCTTGCCCTATCCGGCTATCTCCACCTTCGCCGCCCACCCGGCGATCGTGCCGGTGCCCGCCAAGGCCCGCAAAGAATACGCCGTCGCCCGCCGCGCGCACTCCGCGAGGGACAAACCCTCGAGCCGGGACGCGACGATACCCGCCACCATCGCGTCGCCCGCCCCCACCGTGCTGCCCTCGCGGATCACCGGGCCGCGCGCCCGCACCACGGCGTCGGTCGTCACGAAAACTGCCCCCTCCGCGCCGAGGGAAACCACCACCAGGCTCGTTCCGGCCGCCGTGAGCCCGCGCGCCGCCGCCACCAGCGAGTCGGTATCCTGTAATTTACTACACGTGATCTCCTCCAGTTCATGCACGTTGGGCTTGGCCACGTCCGGCCCCGCCGCCAGCCCGAGCCGCAACGCCTCCCCGCTCGCATCCAGCGCCACCCGCACGCCCCGCGCCTTCAAGCGGCGGATGCAGTTCGCATAAAAATCCGCCGGCACGCCCGGCGGCAGGCTCCCCGCCAGCACACACCAGGCGGCCTCCGCCGCATCCACTCGCGCCTCCAGCTCCCGGAGCGCGGCGGCATCCGGCCCGAGACCGGGGAAGTTCAGGTCCGTCGTTTCGCCGCGCACACGGTCAACGATTTTGATCCCCAGGCGCGTCGCTCCCGGCAGTCGCACGCAGTTGTCCGCGATCTCCGCCGCGTCGAAGAACGCCGCGAACTCCGCCGCGTTCTCCCGACCCAGAAATCCATGCGCGGATACCCGATGGCCCTCGCGCGCCAGCGCCGCCGCCACATTCACCCCCTTGCCACCGGGCCGTCGCCCGCCGGACTCGACCCGGTTCACCGCGCCCGCACGCAGCTCGCCAGCCAGCACGGTGAAGTCGATGGCGGGATTGAGCGTAAGCGTAATCACGTTCGGTGCGGAGGAAAACCCGGCTGGAAAAGTCGTCACTCCTCCACTCAGCCCGAGCCCGTCCCACCGGGCAAAACCTTTGCGCAGGACATCGCGGGTTCCCCTGTGCCGGCGCAGAGGAAGGCAACTTTACGCACTATTAACTTGCAGACGCGTTGGCTCTCTTCGTGCTCCTAAAGTCACTAGGACTCAACCCGTCCCCTCTTCATGGTCCATCCCCATACGGAAATCCGGTTCGTCAACGATATCATCGGCTGGGGCGTTTTCGCCACCCGCTTCATCCCCAAGGGCACCATCATCTGGGCGCTCGATCCCCTCGACCAGCGCTTCACCCCCGAGCAAGTCGCGGCCATGCCACCCCATGCCCAGCGACAGATCGACATCTACTCCTACGTGGATGCCCGCTCCAACCACATCTTGTGCTGGGACCACGCCCGCTTTTTCAACCACTCCTGCGAGGCCAACTGCCTCAGCGTCGGCTACGATTTCGAGCTGGCGGTCCGTGACATCCAGCCGGACGAAGAACTGACCGACGATTACGGCACCCTCAACCCGGCGGAACCCTTCCCCTGTCGCTGCGGCTCCGCCGACTGCCGCCAGGCCGTGCTGCCGGACGACATGCTGCGCCTCGGCGAACGCTGGAACCACGCCGCCCGCGAAGCTTTTTTCCTCATTCCCAAAGTCCACCAGCCCCTCTGGGAAATCGTGCGCGACCGCGCCGAGATAGAGGCCGCACTCGCCGAACCGCCCCGCTTGCGCCCGATCCATCACCACTACTACGCGCGCGCCATAGTGGCCTAGGCCTCCCCGCCCCCGCCACTCCGCACAACGGCCGCCTCCGCGTTGGGCCTGCGCCGGGCGTGCTCCGCCAATAATTCCGGAAACGCAGCCGCCACCGGTGAAGCAGCGAGGTAAGCGGCCGCCTCCGCCTTGCGACCGCGTGCGCACAAACCCGCGTAAACATGCAGCTCGAACTGGAGGCGCAATCGTGCGGCCGGCTCCGAGTGACCGAGCGCCTCCAGCAAAAACAACATGGCCTCGAACGTAGAAAACCTGCCTTCGCCGTTTTGCGCGCGCAATTGATACCGGCTCGTCCCCGCCATCGGCAGGCGCACCCGACGCCCCCAACCTTCCAGCGCGGCCAACATACCGCCAGCCTGAGCCCAGCTCGCATCCAGCAGCAGCACCTGGAGCCGGACGCCTTCTCCGGCCGGAGCCTCGGGCAGGCTCTCGCCATGCGGGTGTAGTATCCACAACTCCGCACCAGGTCGCACTATCTCCTCTTTTACCAAAGGCCGCTCCCTCCGATAAAGATGCACCCGGGAGCCAGCCACCACCCGAGTCAGCAAATTACCTGTGCTCGTAGGTCTGTAAGACTCCAAATGATGCTGTAAAATATCAACATCCAGAGGGCATGGCGCAGCGGACTGCACCGCACAGATACACCAGCGCTGCGGCAGCTCGCATCTTTCACAACGCACTGTGCCCTTCAGCACCACGCTTCGTCCCATAGACTCAAAGTGGGGCACTCCCTTTACCAGGGGTCAAGAACACCGCTGAAAACACGGTCCTCATTCCCAAAATACAGGTGCGCAGATCGGCCTATGTTTTATAATTACATGAGGTATGTAATAATACGCATGGCTCAAACAACCGATTGCGTTTTGCCGCACTGGCGCTGCACTATCACCCCAGCGCATCAATAAAGCTGATAGCTTGCATAATGATGCATGTTTTTGTTTAAAATTCTGAGCAATGAGCAGTCAAATCGCCAACGCACTATCCAAGGCAAGGGAACGCACCGGCCTTACGTCTGCACCGTTCATGATTCCCGGCCAGACACCCAAAACTGTGGTGATACCCAAGTATAAGAATACCCAACGCACTTGGGTTATAATGTTGAGCGTAGTTATGATAGTCGGCGGTGCTTTCCTGTGGTTCTCCAATCACTTTAGCTCAAGCGAAAAACAAGTTAAACAACCGCTTCACGGTGAGACAGTAGCATCAACTTCCGCTGCTTCAACCACCTCCCAACCAAATCACCCGGAGGTCAGGGCCGAAATACAAGATTTGGTTAAATCCCTTGTGATTAGTGCGGTAATGCCCGGCTCCGTGCCGAGAATGATCATGCAAGGACGGGTCATCAAAGTCGGAGAGCCCGTGGAGCAAAACCTGATCTTCAGCGGCATAAAAGACGGCAATCTCTTGTTCACCGACCAGAACGGTGCGGTCTATACCCGTCGTTACTGACCAGTTTTTTATCCGTGGCATCTCGGCCTGTAGTGTCGGGAAAATTCTGCTGGCAGAATTGAGTTCATACCAAGTGTCCTTTGAATTTGGACTTTGGCCTGATGTAGGCCCGACCGGTGGTCGGGCATTTCCCAGAGACCCCGACCACCGGTCGGGGCTACAGAGCGCCAAGTGAAAGTCTTTAATCTGCCGCCGCCACCATTTGCTCGGTTTCAGCAACGATTTCGTCGATAGATCCCGGATCGATTTCCAGACGCATCAACTGCCGAAGCGCCTCCCAGAAGGGATAGACGTAACTCTGAGCACTCGAACCACTGGTTGCAACCAACGCGGCTTCAGCAACGTAAACGGTGCGAGCCTCCATCGCCGTGTAATCCAGCTTTGCTCTCAAATCCATCAAAGCCCTGCGCACGGGCTCAGCCTCTAAACGGGCCCACTGGGCGACCACGGGGCCGAATTGCCTTTCCGGCATCCGTTTCAACGTATCCGTGCCGAGCGCCGCGTTACGCCTCTGCATGTCCGCTACACGATTTAAAAAAGCGAATTCGTAATCCAGCAGCGCCGCCCATTGTCGCGCAGGCATCAGACATTCAAAGGCACCTGCATTAGCCGCCAAGGCCATGCCGCCAGGGACCACGCCCAAGGCCGTTAGGACCGCCCCAAGGGCTGCGCGAAAACCAGCCACTCGTTGGTCAAACCGCACGATCATTCGCTGCCAATCGTCCGGAAATTTATGCATGGCCAGACCAAGCAGGTAGGGCGGCTGGCTATCGCGCAAAAAAGTTTCCAAATCATCTTCCACCCACGCGTGAACCTTGGGCTGCGCCGCGATTACCTGCTGCAGCCCGCGCGCCAATGCGACCTCGGACTCCGATGCTCCCGCCGAGCGTTCTTCAAAATCGGTTCGCGTATTTTTCGCGTGCAAAAACAAAAAGGGCGGTCGGGTCTTGCGAAGAACCTCGGCCTCGACACGGACTTGCGTCAAAGCGTTCTCGATCTGCGCCCGGGTTATTTCCAAACACACCTCGCGACGCAGCAAATCATGCAGACGCACGGGGAGTTGCGCAATCGCCGGAGGCGATGCGGTAAAGACAGGAGAAGTGTGTGAAGAATCGCTGTCCATGTATCTTTGAGCCTCAGGTAAACAAACGTGAAAGTATTGTTAAAGACATTAATGAATCTATCCCAATTTCGGTCTCTTATCGCTCGGGTTCCGAACCTATCCCCAAAGCGCATTGCGAGTTAGGAATTCGACCGGAAATAAACCGCCAAAGATGCGCCGGGATTGAAGTGCCAGCCAAGTAAGCGATGAAGGATTTTACCAGAGGTAAACGACTGAAATCGGTGACGCCAGATCGCACTTCAAGGCCAAGCAGATTTGACGATTTAGTTTTGGCCGAGTCCCTTGGTGGATGAAGCAAAAACCGGACCTTCTTACGGCTGGCGCATCGAGATGAAGTAAAACCTATCACACGAGTCATGTAAAAAATAGGGAGTTCACCGGATGTTCAGGTTTCCCCAATAATTCGCAAGCGATACCTTTGTTTACTTAAGTCGGAGGTGCGCAGAATTACCTTGCTTGCGCCGATGGAAAATTTTTTGTTCCTACTTCGGTCGGTTTGTCCCCATCGTCTAGCCCGGTCAGGACACGTCCCTTTCACGGATGTAACCGGGGTT
>JBEGTN010000035.1:0-5725 GCA_041179405.1 Verrucomicrobiota bacterium | reverse complement strand
GGGGGATCAGAACGCGATGTTGTTGGCGCGGGTGTGGAGGGTTTGGACGACGGAGATGTTGCGCATGGCGAAGGCGGCTTCGCAGTAGGCGAGGTAGTAGCTCCATTTGCGCAGGAAGCGTTCGTCGAAGCCGAGGGCGAGCACGGCGTCGCGTTGGGCGCGGAAGTTGTCATGCCAGAGGCGGAGGGTGCGGGCGTAGTCCTGGCCGAAGTCCTCGAGGCGGTGGAGGGTGAAGCCGCCGGCGCGGGCGAGCTGCTGGTTGACGCGGTTGAGGGAGAGTAGGAGGGAGCCGGGGAAGATGTGTTTTTGGATGAAATCGACGCCCTGGCGGAAGGCGGCGTAGCGGTCGTCGGGGCAGGTGATGAACTGGAGGGCGAGCAGGCCGTCGGGCTTGAGGCGGGCGGCGAGCACATCGCAGTAGGCGGGGAGGTAGGCGTGGCCGAGGGCCTCCATCATCTCGATGGAGACGATCTTGTCGTAGGTGCCGGTGACGTCGCGGTAGTCGCAGAGGCGGACGTCCACGAGGTGGGCGACACCGGCGGCGGCGACGCGGGCGATGGCGAGGTCGTATTGCTGGCGGGAGATGGTGAGGGTGGTGACGCGGCAGCCATAGGTAGTGGCGGCCTGGATACTCCAGCCGCCCCAGCCGGAGCCGATCTCGAGCACGTGGTCGGTGGCGGCGAGACGGAGGGAGCGGCAGAGGGCGTCGTTTTTCTCGCGCTGGGCGGCGGCGAGGGAAAGGTCCGGCGCGTGGGCGGGCCAGCGGGCGCTGGAATACATCATCGAGGGGTCGAGGAAGAGGCCGAAGAAATCGTTGGAGAGATCGTAGTGCTCGGCGATGTTGCGACGGGCGGTGGCGCGGGAGTTGGGGCGCAGGAGATGGCCGAGGCGGTTGGCGAAACGGAGGGCGTTGATGAAAAAGGCCTGGCCGGTTTTCTTGACGGAGCCGGAGAGGGTGGGGGCGTGTTCGACGTTAAGGACGAACCAGGCGATGAGGCTGGCCAGATCGGGGGTTTCCCAGTCGCCGTCGAGGTAGCTCTCGGCGAAGCCAATATCGCCGGCGAGGAGGCATTTGCGGAAAAAAGCGGGGCGTTTGACGCGGATGTGCGCTTCGGCGGAGAGGCCAAGGGGCAGGCGGCGGGCGAGGGCGTCGGCGTGGGAACCGTATTCCTGGACGAGGCCCTCGGGCAGGGTGATCCGGAGGTGGCCGAGCTGCATGTCGCGGAAGGCGCGAAGGACGAGGCGGCGGCAGAGCGGGCCGCACTCGTCGGCGGCGGGGAGGAAGGCGTCGGTCGTCGCGAAGGGAGGAGGCGTGCTCATGGGCGGGGGGCGGCGGTGAGGGAGGCGTGGGGATGGTAGAGGTCGCGCTGGTCGGCGGCCCGCGCGGCTTTGGCGAACCAGGGGACGTGCTTCAGGTAAAGGCGCAAGGCCTGCCAGTGGATGGCGGCGATGACTTTAAGAGTAACGAAAGGGTATTTTATTCCAAACCAAGCGAGGGTGCGGTCGCGAAGGGGGCGGGGGCGGCCGCTGACGGTGGTGACGAGGGTGCGGAGCGGGCCGGCGTAGTCGTCGATTTGAAGGGCGAGACGGTCGCCGGGCGGGCGGAGGCGAAAATCGAAGGCGACATCGACGTCGGTGAAGGGGGAGACGTAAAAGTTTTTAGGGACGCGGAGATGAAAGGCGGGCGCAGCGGCGGCGGTGCGCAGGGTGGCGGGGCCGAGGAAAAACGGTTTGGTCTCGCGGAAAGTGTTGGTGACTTCCGCGATGCTGGCGAGCGGAGTGCCGTCGGCGGAGGACACGAAGTAAAACGAGACGGGGTTGAACTGGTAGCCGAACACGCGCGGGAGGGTGATGAGCAGCACGCGGCAGTCGGGCGTGGCGGCGATGCCGTGAGCGGCGAGGTAGTCGAGCACGCGGGCTTTGAGCGGAGCCTGAGCGGCGGAAGCGCATGGAGGCGAGGCGGGGGCGACCGGCGTGCCGGAGGGATTGTGGGCGGGCCGGTCGGTCGGCAGGTAGTCGCGTTCGCGGAAGGAGAGGAGGCCGGGGGAGTTGACGCGGAGCACACTGAGGCGTCGGGCGAGATCGGGGAGCTCGTCGAGATCGAGCGCGAGCATGAAGAGATGGTAGCCGAACCTGTGCGCCTTCGGGTGGAGGCGTGCGTGCATGATGTGGCACTCGTAGATTCGGGAGTTCATGCTGCTTTTAATGCCGGTGTAGCGGTTGGAGCCTTGAGATGAACTCAAAGGGCACGATGAAGCAAACGGCCGACGTGAATTGGGGATTTAGCGGAAACCCCGTTCGGGCCTCGATGGGGAGCTTCGCCGGACTGCGAACGCTACAGCTCTAGTGACTGTGTGCTTCTTGGTAGCCGTAGGCCCAGAGGGTATCACTCCAGAGGGTTTGACCACCCGCACTGAGTTCCAGGGTAAGCTGGTAGTGGGTGAACGCATCCACGGGCTTTGAGGCGGGGCCGAAACACCCATGGGTGTTATTCCAAGCCAGGGTTTCGGTGCCATGCCGACTGGTCAGGTTCAGGGTGGTGCCGGGTGAGGGCGACGGGATTAGAATCGGGGCAAACCGGGCATCCTTCCAAGTCAGCTCGATGGTGTGGGGTTTGCCGCCGACGGTGATGTTATAAAGCGCGCCGCCGTGCGATCCGCGTTTCACTTCATGGGCGCGCTCGGCCATGATGGTATTATTGATCGGGATATAGACGATGCCCCCGGCGAGACCCAGGGTCAGGATAATGGCGACCCAGTGTTTGGTTGAGAAACGGCGGGAGTTTTTAATGAGAACCGGTTCGTCGGAGTAGGTTTGCATGGCGGATACGTCGGGTTGAACAAATCCGCATTTGTCCGCCGGGCAACGCGTATCACGCAGAGGCTGAAACAAGCTGATCACAGACGGCGAGGAGGCGGGCGCGGAGCGGTTCGGAGCGGGCGGCGAAAGCGCGCTGGTGTTGTTCGTAGTGGGCGCGGCCCTCGGCGGTCTCGATACGGACGGGTGGAAATCCGAGGGCGGCGAGGTCGTAGGGGCTGGCCCGCATATCGAGCTCGCGGATGTCGCGGGCCAGTTCGAAGCAATCCGCGACGAGCTCGGCGGGCGTAAACGGCGCGAGTTTGAAGGCCCACTTGTAGAGATCCATATTGGCGTGGAGACAGCCGCGCTGTTCGAAATCGGGGGCGGCTTCGCGGGTGGGCTGAAGTTTGTTCAAGGGCCGGGCCGGCGGGGTAAAAAAGCGGAAGGCGTCGAAGTGCGAGCAACGCACGGGCTGGCCTTCGACGATGCGGGCGAGTTCGTCGGGCGGGAAACGCAGCGGGTATTGGTTGTGGCGCACCTCGTCGGGCGTCTGGCGGTAAACCATCGCCCATTCGTGCAGGCCGAAGCAGCCGAAGGCGGGCGCGCGGTCGCGGGTGGCGGCGAGCAGAGTGCGGAGCCAGGCGACGAAATCGCGCCGCCGGGCGGGGAAGGCGGAGGGGTCGAGGGCGACGCCGTAAGGAGTTTCGTGATACGCAGGGTCGGCGAGGAATGCGCGGGCGGCCTCGCCGCCGAGGGCGACGCCGACGCCGGGTTGCCAGCGACGCAGCCAGGCGGGGCGGAAAGAATAGTAGGCGAAAAGGAAGTCGTAAACCGGGTGTTTTTCGCCACGCGAGGCGCGGGCTTGGTGCGGGTCGGTCCAGACGCGAACACGCGCTTCGTGGGCGCGGGCGCGCGCCAGCCAGTCGGTCTCGGGGAGGGACTCCACGTTTTCGGTGGTCCCGGCGGGAGGGTGGGGGTCGTGTTTAAGCAAAATTGCTAGAGGCGGGTGAGCATACGCCGTATGCCTTCGATGGGAGATTCGGGCAGGGGGCGCAGGGTGAGCGAGGACCGGCCTCGCATGGCCGCGAGGGCGGCGGGGTGGCTGAGGACGGGGCCGCTCACGCCGGCGGGGATGTTGTCGAGGTGCCATCCGGCGAAAAGTTTGGTGAGCACGGCCTCCGAGATGCGCAGCAGGTCGGTGCATGACTCGACGAGCACCTGGTGGGCGGCCGGATCTCCCTCGGCGGCCAGGCGCAGGACGGCGGGGGCGAGGGCGGCGATCTGGCGGTTGGGCTCGGGGTGTTGGTAGAAAAAACGCGTGATGGCGCGGGAATCCGACAGGCCGGTGTGATCACGCAGAAGTGTGGTGAGCCGGGTGGGCAGATGCCAGCCTTGGAGCTCGAGCAGGGCACGGGCGATAGTGCGGCGGCCGAGATCGTAGCCGCTGCCCGGGTCGCCAAAACGCCAGCCCAGTCCGCCCGCGTAGTGGAGCGCGCCGTCGGGCGCGCGGGCGGCGACGAAGGAGCCGGTGCCGCCGTGCAGGGCGATGCCGGGCGCACCGGCGGTGGCGAGTTCCAGCACGGGCACGGAGTCGTCGAAGGTATCGACCCGGCCGTGGCTTTGCAGGCCGGAGGCGACTTCGCGCCAGAAGGAGGGCGAGCCCGCCATGCAGAGCAGGGTGCGGGTGATGGGCGAGGCGGGCGTGGTTGCGGGCAGCTTGGCGAGCAGGACGGAAAGGGCGTCGTGCAGGGTCTGGCGCGCGGTGTCGGGGCCGGAGACGTTGGGGTTACAGCCAGGGGCGACGTGGTGGGTGAGCACGGCGCCGTGGTCGTCGAGCAGGATGAGCTCGGTCTTGGTGCCGCCGCCGTCCACGCCGATTTTCATGGGTGATGCCAGTGTATTTTAAGGTTAACTACAAACCGAGTCCGGTGCGGAGCATCGTGACGAGCTCGGCCGGAGGAGGGGTGATGGAGGCGACGAGGGCGTCAGCGGGTTCCTCCAGGCTGGCGAGCTGGGAGTCGAGCAGGCCGGGGGGCATGAAGTGGCCGGCGCGGGTGGCGAGGCGGGCGGCGAGCAGATCGCGCGGGCCGCGCAGGTAAACGAGGCGCATGCGCTGGCGGTTGACGAAGAGGTGGTCGCGGTAGGATTGTTTGAGGGCGGAGCAGGCGACGACGGCCGGAGTGTCGGCCGTGAGGGCGGCGGCGATGCGTTCGCGGATGACGTTCAGCCAGGGGGCGCGGTCGGCATCGGTGAGCGGCTGGCCGGCGGACATCTTGTCGAGATTGGCCGGCGGGTGGAAATCATCGGCGTCGATGAAGGCCCAGCCGAGGGAGGCGGCGAGGGCTCGACCGATGGTGGATTTACCGCTGCCGGAAACGCCCATGACGAGGAGGACGGTGGGTTTGAGTTCCCACGCCCGAGTGGCCACGGGGTCGCGACCTTCGTCAAAGTCGATGTAGTCGAACATCGTCTCGATGGGGCGGTCTGCCAGGCCGGACTCGGCGGCGCGCTGGCGGACGAGCGGGGTGGCGAGGTCGCGCCAGCCGCGTTTAGTGATGAAGGCGTTCCAAATCTCGCATTCCTCATCGGTGCGGGGGGGCAGTCCGGCGTGTGTTTCGGCCCAAGCGAGGATGTCGGCGTCGCTGCCGCCGGCGAGGGTGCGCGAAGTGAGATCGGCGAAGGTGATGCGCAGGAAACGGCAGATGCGCCCGTCGAAAACGGTGGGTTTGGCATCACCTAGATTAGCGGTGTAGTCGGCAGGGAGGGCTCCGGCGGCGTGGAGGCGGATTTTATCCAGCATGCGTCCGAAATAGACGAGACGACCGACACGGATATAGGGGCTGCGGAGACCGGGGACGGCGGGCATGTGGTCAAGTTGAGGCCGCGCGGGCGTGTTGCGCAAGCCGTAGCAATGAATATCGGTTGC
>JBEGTN010000034.1:0-4149 GCA_041179405.1 Verrucomicrobiota bacterium | reverse complement strand
ACACGGAGCTCCGACACAGAGCGCACAGAGCTCATACCAAGCCATCAATAACCGAGCTGTTTTCTCCTCTGTGACCTCTGTGTCCGAGCTCCGGCTTGGCTCTGTGTTCAATCCGAAAAATTGCGAGTTACAGACTACTAGGCCAACGCGACGCCACGACCATGCGCTTCACCTGGTTCTCCGCGACCTCCGTGACACCTTCTCGTGCCCTCTGTGAAACCTTCCGTCTCCGACGACGCGCTCAGGCCGTGTTTCGCTCATACGCCGCCTCGAACTCACCCACGAAATCGGTGAACATCACCGCGCGACGCTCGTCACCCGCCGCCGCATAGTGGTTGGCGAGATTACGGCAGCAACGGCACAGCACCTCCCGCACCGGCGAGGGCGCGAGGTCTCCGATCGATGGCTCCAGCCCTTGTGCGCGCAAAAACAGCACCACCTCGCCCGGACTGCGAAATGCCCCCTGCTCAAACGCGTCGATGTAAAACGGTGTGTTCTCCGAGTAGCACCCGACCATGAAATGCCCCGGCAGGCCCACCGGCTCCAACTCGAGCCCGATGCGCTGCGCTACCAGCAGGTAAACGATGCCCAGCGTGATCGGCAGACCTTTCTTCCGAGTCAGCACCTCGGGCAGCAGACTGTTCAGCGGATCGGTGTAGTTCTCGGTGTTGCCACGAAACCCTTCCTCGTGAAACAGCACGCGATTGATGACGCGGCAGCGCGAGCGCACCGAGGCCGGCTCGGCGATGAGTTCACGGCAACGCGCCGCCATCCGGTCAAGTTCCACCGCACAGTCCTGAAAATCCACCGCAGGCATCACGGTGCGCGCCAGCAGCAGCAAACCTGTCTCCAGCTCGTAATTCAGCGAACGGATAAACCCGCGAAACTCCGCCGCCGGGTCGCAGAAATGCAGCTCGTTCAAAAACCACCGCGCATGCCAGGCGAGTTCGCGGTGTTTGCCCTCGGCGAGCGTGACCAAAAACCGCTTCGCCACCTCCGCCCGAACCAGAAAATGCGCCAGCACCTGAGCCCGCACCTTGGGACTGGTGTCGTCGAGCAGGCTGATAAAGGCCTCGCGTTCCGCGGGGCTGAAATCCGGCGTTTCCACCCCGCCATTACAAGCCCTCCCGTGCTGGCGGGCAACGACGAACCGTCGCCCTCTCGCCGCTCCGCCCGCAAACATCAAGTTGCCTGCGCAAAACGGTCGTAAAAGAATCGGGCCATGCAAACCACCCGGCCGCCCCGCCCCCTCGGCACCATCCTGCGCGTCTGGATCGCCTTGATCGGCCTGACGCTGGCCGCCCGCGCCCATCCGATATTGCAGGACACGATGTGGGTCGATTTCGAGCCCGCGCTGGTGCGTGTGGCGGTAAATGTCTCGCTCAAGGAAATCCACCTCGCGCAAGGCGTCGCCGACAGCCCTGACCACCCGATGACGCCGCCCGAGGTCGATCAAATGCTCGACCGCCAAGGCTACTACCTGCTCGGCCACCTCACCCTGTCGGTCGGCGAAAAAGCCCTGAAGGGCTCGGTCGTAAAGCTGACGCATCCGACCGAGCCGGGCGAGGCCGCGAAGACGTTTTATCAATACGAGCTCGTCTATCCGCTCGATGGTCCGCCGCCGCCGGCCATCACCTTCCGCAACGACATGCTCGCCGACCGGACCTACGCGGCGGGCACAACTTATGATCAGAGCTACGTCGTTCGTGCGAAACGTCACGACGCCGCCGAAGCCACCGCGTGGCTGCTCACCTACCGCGAAGCCGCCACCATCCCGACCGGCTGGGATGCTCCGGCGGCCCGCGCAACCGCCGCCGCTACGGTTTCCGCGCCCGTGAGGCCGTCCTTCTGGCAGACCCTGCTCGAACACCTACGGCACGGGATCATGCATATCCTCACCGGCTACGATCACTTGCTCTTCGTGAGCGCCCTCGTGATCGCGACCCGGAGTTTTTGGGAAATGGTCAAGGTCATCGCCGCCTTCACCCTGGCGCACAGCCTCACGCTCGCGCTCTGTGTCTTCGGCATCTTCCGCCTGCCCTCCTATGTCGTCGAGCCGGTGATCGCGCTGAGCATCGTTTTCGTGTCGTTGGAGAACCTCTTCTGGCCGCAGCGCACCCACTCCAAGGTCCGTCTGCTGGTCGCCTTCGGCTTCGGCCTTATCCACGGCCTCGGTTTCGCCGGCGGCCTGCTCGACGCGATGGCCGGCCTGCCCGCCGCCAGCATCTGGATTGCGCTGATCGGGTTCAGCCTGGGCGTGGAAATCGGCCACCAAATCGTGGTCCTGCCCTTGTTCGGCCTCGTGCGCTGGACGAAAAACAAACTCTCCGAGCGCACCGGCAACACCCTTCTCCGCTACGGCTGCTCCGCGATCTCCTGCGGCGGGGCCTACTACCTGTTCGTGTCCTTGCACGAACAGTTTTTCACGGGGTAGCGGACCCAAAGCGGCGCCGCTCCGCTCACGCCCGCCCGCCGAAGAGCGCGGTGCCCACCCGCACGCAGGTGCTGCCCGCCGCCACCGCGATTTCGAGGTCGCCGCTCATGCCCATCGAAAGCTCGGCCAGGGGCACGCCGAAGCGCGTCTGGAAAGCATCCCTCATCTCGCGCAAATTTGAAAAGGTCCGCCGGGCGTGCTCGGCCGTCTCCGCCGCGTCAACCCCCAGGGGGGCGATGGTCATCAACCCCTCGACGCGCAAATGCGGGCAGGCCAGCGCCGCCTCCAGGAGGCGCGGCGCATCCTCCGGCTCGGCGCCAAACTTGGCCGGGTCGCGCCCCGCATTGACCTGCAACAGCACGGCGAGGGTCTTGCCCAGCTCGCCGGCGGCGGTGTCGAGGCGGCGGACGAGCTTTTCTGAATCCACGCTTTGGATACAGTCAAAGGTCTCCGCCGCCTGCTTCGCCTTGTTGCCTTGCAGGTGGCCGATCAACTCCCAGCGCAACGCGGCGCCGGGTCCGCCCGCCGCCGCCAGCTCGGTGCGTTTGACCGCCGCCTCCTGCACACGGTTCTCGCCCACCGCAGCCAGTCCATGCCGGGCCGCGAAACACGCCGCCTCGGCCGGATGAGTCTTGGTCACCGCCAGCAGCCGGACCGCGCCGGGATCGCGCCCCGCCGTGCGACACGCCGAGGCTATCTGCGACTCAACGACAGTAGCTCTCGTGATAAACTCCTCATAGGTGACCATCTAGTAGTTGCCGTATAGGCTTTGCCGAATGATAAGCATATGTTATAGCTACACACTACAAGTCGCCCACCCTACACCATGCAAATCGAGAACTTCAAAATCTTCGCCGACCTGGTGGAAACCAAAAGCTTTTCCAAAGCCGCAAAGATCAACAATATCACCCAGTCGGCGGTAAGCCAGCAGGCCCGTGCGATGGAAAAGCAATTTAAGGCGCTCCTTATAGACCGCAGCCAAAAGCAGTTTCAGCTCACCCGCGAGGGCAGTCAGGTTTACGAGTCCGCGAAGGAGATACTCCACACTTACGACAAACTGAACTCCGAGCTGATGGAGCTGAAAAAGGTCATCAGCGGCACGATCCGGATTTCGACCATCTACTCCATCGGCCTGCACGAGCTCCCTCCTTTCATCAAAAAGTTTTTGCACGACTATCCTGCGGTCAATGTGCGCGTCGAATACCGGCGCTCCAACCTGGTTTACGAGGACATCCTGCATAACTCCGTCGATTTCGGCCTGGTCGCCTTCCCCCAGAAACAACGCCAGATCGAGATTCATCCGTTTCGCAACGACCGTCTCGTGCTCATCACCCACCCGAACCATCCTCTTTCCAAAAAGGGCGAGGTGTCGGTGTCGGATCTCGAGGGGCAAAAATTCATCGGCTTCGACCCCGACATCCCCACCCGCAAGGCCGTGGACCAAATCTTCCGCGAACACAAAATCGCGTCCGAGCCGGTGATGGAGTTCGACAACATCGAAACGGTGAAGCGCGCCGTGGAGATCGATGCGGGCATCGCCATCGTGCCCCACGGCACCATCGTGCAGGAGGTCTCCAAGCAGACGCTGTCCGAGGTGAAGATCCAGGACGAGGAATTCTTCCGTCCGCTGGCCGCCATTCACAAGAAGCACAAGGTTCTCTCCCCGGCGATCAAGCAATTCATCTCCGTGCTCAAGGGCAGCGCCTGAGCGTTGC
>JBEGTN010000033.1:0-4045 GCA_041179405.1 Verrucomicrobiota bacterium | reverse complement strand
GACATCGTGGCGGGCCTCTGGGCGGCGTTTGCCGAGGCGGCGGGGAGGCCGGTTGGCGGAGGGGCGAGGGTTTTTAATCTGGCCGATGAAGGGGAGGCGACGTAAGGCGAAGTGGCGGCCTGGCTGGCGGAGCGGCTGGGCGTGGCGATGCCGCAGTTTACCGGGCAGCCGGCGGGCGGGCGGCGGGCGGTGACGCTGGATCGCATCGTGGACGCGGCGCTGGCGCGGGCGGAGCTGGGCTGGCGGGCGGAGAGGCGGACTTTTCGCGAAGGGTATGCGGACGTGCTCGCGGCCGGAGTGTGAAACGAAGTCCAGTTTCAGGTTGAAGAAAGCGTGGGAGTCTTTGCGCTGAGGGCTTCGTTTTTATTTCCACCAGATAACCCTTAACCACCCTTACTACCATGGCCGGCGTCGGAAAACTTCTCAAACAAGCCCAGAAAATGCAGAAATCGATCGAGGGACTGCAAACGCAGCTCGCTACGAAAGAGCTCGATTTTACGCGCGGCGGTGGCGCGGTGCAGATCAAGATCAACGGCGCGGGCCAGTTCCTCGCCTTGAAGGTGGACGCCGAGTTCCTCAAGGAAGACGCCGCTTTGGTGTCGTCCGAGATCCTCGCGGCGGTGCAGGAAGCAGCGGCCGCAGCCAAGAAGTTCAATGAGGAAGAGATGGCGAAGGTGACCTCGGCCTTCCAGATGCCCGGGATGTTCTGATTTTAGTCGACTTCGATATGATCTTTCATGGCCGGTCGCCGTGGTGGCACAGACATTCCTGGCTGTGCTTTGACAGATCAAAAGGCACCAGAACACAGGCAGGAATGCCTGTGCCACATACCCTAGATGACGCCGGCATTTGAGAAACTCCAGCAGGCGCTGAAACAACTGCCGGGCGTGGGGTATCGGTCGGCGGAGCGCATGGCGCTGCATTTGCTGGTGGAGAAACCGGCGCAGCTGCCTGCCTTGGTCGCCGCGCTGGAGTCGGCGGCGCGCACGGTGCGCCGGTGCTCGCGCTGCGGTAATCTGGCCGAAGGCGAGCACTGCAATCTCTGCGAGGACGCCCGGCGCGATGGCGCGGTGGTGTGCGTGGTGGAGCACGTGCCTGATCTGGTGGCGATGGAGCGCTCGGGCGCGTATCGCGGGGTTTACCACGTTTTACACGGGCGGCTTTCGCCCATTCAGGGCGTGGGACCGGCGGATATCAATTTCGCGGCCTTGGAGGCTCGGGTGCGCGCGGGCGAGGTGCGGGAGTTGATCCTGGCTTTGTCGAATGACGTGGAGGGCGAGGCCACGTGTCACTTTATCACGCAGCATCTGGCGGCGGAGACGGCGGCGGGCGGCGCGGCGATCAAGGTATCGCGCATCGGTTTCGGCCTGCCGAGCGGCGGCGGGGTGCTCTATGCGGACGCGGTGACGCTGAAGAGCGCGCTGGACGGGCGGCGGGACTACGTTTGAGCGGGCGAACGGAACTTGAACTCACGTTCAAGCCTACGCGGACAGAGAAATGACGCCCCGGAAACGGGGGTCGTGGCAAAAGGGAGTTGCAGCGCAAGCGCGCGCAGCTTGGAGTCCAGGGCGACGCTAGTTCTGCGGGTGTAGTATAACGGCTATTATGCGTGCTTCCCAAGCATGAGACGAGGGTTCGACTCCCTCCACCCGCACCAGTGTTCAGGAACCTGAACACGCTTCAGCCGAGTTGGCCGCGACGGGTTTTTTTGTCGGACTTTTCCGTGGGGATCTCGTTGTCGGTGCGGATGACGAAGACGGGGGCCTTGGTTTTGATCCAGACCTGCTGCTCCTTAAAAACCTTGGCGGGAATGTTCTCGATGGCGTCGGCCATGGTCTTGGCGGGCATCATGCGACCCTTCTTGGTTGTGTTGAATTCGTAGGCGGCCTTGTGGATGCGCTCGGTGGTGCTCGTCACGGAGGCGTCCTCGGGGATCTGGAAAACCCAGCCGGTGAACTCGGCTTTTTCGGGGAGCTGGTTGTCGGGATCGGACACGACGATGGAGAACTGTTTCTTAACCGCAGGCGGTTTTTCTTCGTCGAGCTCCGGCTCGACGGCCTGGTTCATCTCTTCGACGATCTGGCGGAGCAGGGCGGGGTCGATGTCGTTACGTTTGAGAATCTCGGCGACTTGATTGACGTCAATTTTAGGCATGGCAGGCGGGCGATTAAAAGGTCACGAAAGGGCATACATGGAAGTGAAAGTAAAGGATGACACGGTGGCGCAGCGCGCGGACGAGCTTTTCGACGTGGTCGATAAGCAGGATCGCGTGACCGGGCAGGCGCGTCGTGCGGACGTGCATGCGAGGAAGCTGCTGCACAGGGCGATTCACGTGTTGGTGTTTGACCGGGCGGGACGGGTTTTTTTGCAGCGTCGTTCGATGGCGAAGGACGTGGCGCCGGGGCGTTGGGATTCCTCGTGCTCGGGGCACCTCGACGCCGGCGAAGATTACGATGCGGCGGCGGTGCGCGAGCTTGGGGAGGAGATCGGGCTGGTGTTGACCGCTCCGCCCGAGCGCTGGCTGCGGCTGGAGGCGTGCGCGCAGACGGGCTGGGAGTTTGTGTGGGTTTACCGGATGGAGCACGAGGGGCCCTTTCGTCTGCACCCGGCGGAGATCATGGACGGGGCGTGGTATGAGCGGGCCGAGGTGGACCGGGCGATGCGGGAACGCGCGCGGGATTTCGCGGGGGCCTTCCGCTACATCTGGGGGCGGTTGCCGGAGGGCGCGGCGGCCGCGCCAGTTTAAGAGGCAAGTTTAAGTTGAAGGAGCGAGCCGTCGCAGGGCGGCGACTTGATCCCTATCAGCTCAGGGCTGGTCGTTGGCGCGCTTCAGGTGGGCGCCGCGTTTTAGCGTGGTGGAGGAGCCGAGATCCTCGGTTTTGGCCCGGACGCGCTTGAGCTCGTCGAACTGTTTGGGCGACATCAGGCGCCGGGGCACGCGGTCGCTGGCTTCGGCGATGAGCTTATCCCACAGCTCGGACGTGATGGGGGTGAGCGGCTCCCAGGCCGTGTGGTGCCCCTGCTTGCGGGTCCACACGACATTACCGCCGTGAAACACGGCCAACACCTGATACTTGCCTTGCTCGGGGTCGTCTCGGACCCACCAACCAAATTCCATTGCCATGCTAGCGGGTAAAGCGGGGCGACGGCGGGGGAGCGAGCGCAAATCCGGAGGGCGCACCGATCCGGGTGTTACGGCACCGGAAAATAATCCTGCCAACCGACCGGCACCGCTAGGCGCTGTCTTCAAATTAAACCGATGCTCTGCTAGAGGCTTGTCACAGGCGGGATACGAAGACGGCATGTGGCCATGCGATGGAATCCGAATAACTTAAAGCTGACCGGGGCGATAATCCTGGGCGTCGCGGCGGGCGTGGTTCAGGCAAGGGCGGATTTCGCCGACGATTTATCACGGGTGCATCTTGAGGCGACGGGCGGGCGCGAAGCACAGGCCGCGCTTGTCGGGCTGCGCGCGACCGGAGTGACGCGTATCAACGGCAAAGAGTTCCCCTTCATCCTCTACGCGGCGCGGCCGCGGAGCATCCGCATCGAGACCCTGGGCGAGTCAGGCACCCTGGTGCGTGTTTTCGACGGAGTGCATGCGCCGTGGCAAAAACCGGACCTGATTGCTGCACCCTCCCGTTTGGCGACGGAGACCGAGGTTGATTTCGTGATGGAGGCGGAGTTCGACGACTTGCTTTACGACTTTCGGGCGCGCGGCATCGAGCTCGAGGATGCCGGGCGGGCGGAGGTGCAGGGGCGGCCCTGTCTGCGTTTGCTCGCGACGGTGCGTTTGACGGCGTCCTACACGCTTTATGTGGATGAAGAGACCCTGCAGGTGATCCGGCGCGATCAGCGTAAAATAGTCAGGGGCCGTATGTCTGTCGTGGAAACGTATTACAGTGATTTTCGTCCGGTGGCGGGGGTGTTGGAGCCTTTCCGCATCCGGGTGCAGAGCGGCGACCGGGTGATCACCGAGACCGAGATCACGGAGGTGATCGCCAATCCCGAGGTGCCGGAGGCCTTTTTCGCCCCGCCGAAGGCC
>JBEGTN010000032.1:0-9656 GCA_041179405.1 Verrucomicrobiota bacterium | reverse complement strand
CCGCGCTGCTGGCCGAGGCCCTCGCCCACCCCTCCTACACCAACGAGCACCCCGAGGCCGGCCCGAGCAACCAGCGACTCGAATTCCTCGGCGACGCCGTCCTCCAGCTCGTGCTCACCGAGGCCCTCTACGCGCTCTACCCCACCGAGCCCGAGGGCGCGCTCAGCCGCCGCCGCTCCGTGCTGGCCAACGGTCGCACCCTCGCCGGCCTCGCCTCCACCCTCGGCCTCGACGCCGCCCTGCGTCTCGGCGCAAGCGAAGACGGCACCGGTGGCCGCGCCCGCGCCTCCAATCTCGAAGACGCCTTCGAGTCCTTGATCGGTGCGCTCTACCTCGACGCCGGCCTGGAAAGAACTCGCTCCTGCCTGCTCGCCGTTTACGGACCGCTAGAGACGCGCCTCGCCGCCGGCCTCGTGATCGACAACCCCAAGGGCCGCTTGCAAGAGCGCGTGCAACCGCTGCACGGCAACACCGCCCTGCGCTACGAAAGCACGCACTCCGCCGGCGCCGACCACGCCAAGGAATACTCGTCGAAGGTCTTCCTCCTCGACCGCCTCGTCGGCGAAGGCCGAGGGACCTCCAAGAAAACCGCCGAGGAGGCCGCCGCCCGCGCCGCCCTGGACGCGATCTGATCAGCCCAGCAACCGGTAAAGGCAGCCCAACACGCCGCAGCCCAACACCACCGGCACCACCTCCCACTTAAACTTAATCAGGCCGATAAAGACGACCACGCTGACGACGACGGCGAACCAATCGGTCGCTCCGCCTTGCGGGAAAAGCACCCCGAGCGCGAACCAGACCGCGAGATTGAGCACCACGCCGACCACCGCCGCCGTGATGGTCGAAAGCGCGCACGTAATCAGCTTCTGACCGCGCAGCGCCTCGATGTAAGGCGCACCGAGAAATACGAAGAGGAAGCTCGGCACAAAAGTGCACCACAGCGTGACGCCGGCCCCGAGCGTCGCTGCCAGGAGCGGCGAGAAGGGCGCGGCATGGCCCCACGCGCCAAGGAAACCCACGTATTGCAGCACGAGGATAAGCGGCCCCGGCGTCGTCTCCGCCAGCCCGAGGCCGTCGAGCATCTGCGGGGCGGTCAGCCAGCCGTGGGTCTCCACCGCCTGCTGCGCCACGTAGGGCAGCACCGCATACGCGCCGCCGAAAGTGACCACCGCCGCCTTGGAAAAGAAAACGCCCTCGCGAAAGAGCACGTGTTCAACACCCAGCCAGAGCCCGAGCCCCACCAGCGGCAAAGCCCACAGCAACAAACCCGTCCCGGTGACACGCAACGCGCCACCCAGCGTGGCCCGGTGTTCGCTGCGCACGGCGGTGTGATCGTCGATCACCGCCGCGACCTTGGCCGCCTTGGCTTTGCCCCCGCCATGCCCGCCGACGACATGAAATTTATCCGGATAAAATATTCCTCCTAAAAATCCGAAGAGGCCGGCGGCAAACACGATCAACGGGAACGGCAGTCTGATAAAATAGATTCCGATGAACGCCACCGCCGCGACCGACCACATGACAGCGTTTTTGAGCGCTTTCTTGCCGATGCGCAGCACGGCAAAAGCCACGATGCCCATGACCGCCGGCTTGAGGCCGTAGAAAATCGCCTCGATCCACGGCACATGCCCGTAGGCAATGTAGATCCAGCTGATTAACCAAAGGAGCGCCGCGCCCGGCAGCACGAAAAGCGTGCCCGCCGCGATGCCGCCCCAGGTGCGATGCAACAGCCAGCCAATGTAGATCGAGAGCTGCTGCGCCTCCGGCCCCGGCAACAACATGCAGTAATTGAGCGCGTGCAGAAAACGCCCGTCGCTGATCCACCGTCGCTTGTCCACCAGCTCCTGGTGCATGAGCGCTATCTGACCGGTGGGGCCGCCAAAACTGAGCAGGCCGATTTTTAGCCACACCCCGAGCGCCTCGCGAAAAGTCGGCGCACGGGGCACCTGGCTGAAATCGGTCGAACTGTCGGAGGACAAAGAATCGAACATGGGGAAAATGAGAGAAATAAGATGGAGGAAAATCAGCGGCCAGAGGGCAAGATCGCCTGCGGGTTCCAAGTGTGCGTCTCGCCCCGCGCATGGCGCAGCCAGGCATAGAGCGCGTCATACATCACGAAGCCGTGGCGCAGTTGCTCGTGGTCATCGGGAAAGTTGCACGAGAGCCCGAGCGAAATGGCGAACAATCCGGCGCAGACCGGATGCAACGCATGAGCATCCGTATCCGCGCCTCGCACGATGAGGGCGAGTTCGGCGAGCGCGGCGTCAGCCCCGAGTCCGTGCTTTTTCAGGAAAGCATCAAAGGAGCAAAGCGGGCCAACATGCGACAGCTCCACGCCCTCGACATCGTAGGGAATGGCGTCCAACGCCACCGCCCGCACCAACACTTCGGCGGCCGAGACGAAGATAAACTCCGGCTGCGGGTCGATGAAGCGCGCGATCAACCACGGGCAGGCGACGCGGTCGATCTTGGGCCGCTCACGGGTGATCCATTTCATGGCGTCTTCTCTTCGACTAAGAGCGACAACGCACCCTTGAGACTGGTGGCCAGGCCACTGGCTTTACCCCTGCCCCAATAGTGCAGAAAAAGATAACGAGGCTCCTCTCCCGTCATGTGCTGATGAATGGCGACGATATTAATGCCCTCGGACCGCAGGCGTTTGAGCACCACCTGGAGTTCGCTTTCGCGCACACAGAAATCGCCGTCCACGACCGCGTTTTCATCCGCGCCTGCAAACGCCGCCCAGGTATTCACGCCCATCTCCTTGCCCGCCTCGCAGCCGCATTTCATCGTGGCGGTGCGGCCGAACACGAACTTGACCATACCGGCGTTGCGAGCGGCCTTGCCGCCAAAGATCGCTTCCAGTGGTTCCGGGGTGATACTACTGGTTTCGGGCAGCGCCACGGCCCCAAAGCCATGCGCTGGCTCGGGGTGCTCGGCCCGGATGCGTTGCACCGTCTCCAACGCGGCTTTCACTCCGGTCGCGAGTTTCACGACCGTCCCCTCTCCTCCGATATGCATGAAAAACACACGGGGATCGTCGTAGAGAAAATGGTTATGCAGAGCGGTGACCGCGAGGCCGGCGTCCAGCGCAGCGCTCATCACCGGGTTGATCTCATCCTGCAAAAGCACCAGATCGCCCATCACCATCGCGTCGGCTTTGCCGCCCTCTTTGAACGCCGCCCACGAGGTCAGGCCCATGAAGGGCGGCATATGCCAGGCATCGACGGTTATCTTCACGTCCTTGCGCGGCGCGGTGACTTTGAAAACGCCCTCGGCCTCATTGAGCGTCCCCTTGAGGCCGGTGATCGTTTCGATGCTTGCGGTGTCAAATGCCGCGAAGGCAGCCGAGGTCAGGATAAGGAAGGTTGGGATAAAGCTGAATTTCATGGGAAAAGGTTTCGTCCAAAGATTGCCAAAGCTAAAGAAACGCCTGTTACATTAAAGTTATGAGGTCAACAAACTATGTGGGCGGGTGGCTGCTACTCCTCTACACGCTTCCCGCTAAAAAATCCGCCGGTCGCGTGAGCCTATGGCGAAAATTGAAAAAAATGGGGGCCTGCCTGCTCAAGACCTCCGCCTATGTTCTGCCCGACGAGCCCGCGCACTTCGAGCGGTTCCAGTGGCTGGTGCAACAGGTTCGCGAGGAGGGCGGCGAGGCCACTCTCGCCCGCGTCACCCGGCTCGAAGGTCTATCCAACGACGAGCTTGCCCGCCTCTTCAACGAGGCACGAGCCGAGGATTACGCGGGCGTCGGAAAATCGCTCGGGCAACTGCTCTCGGCCAATCGCAAAAAAATCGCGCCGGACTTCCCCGATGTGATCGCAAAGCTTCGGCGGCAGTTTCAGGACATCCGGGGGATTGATTATTTCGCCTGCCCGGTCGCGCATGACGTCGAGTTACTCTTTGCGCGAGCAGACGCGCTTTCACGACCCAAGGCCAAATCCCCCGCCGTGCTGGAGACCCAAAAGTATCAAGGTCGTCAATGGCTCACGCGCCCGTCGCCTGAAATTGACCGCGTGGGCTCGGCCTGGCTCATCCGCCGGTTCATCGATCCGCGCGCCGAGTTCGTTTTCGCCCGCGATCTGGGTGCGCATCCCGACGCCCTGCCCTACGATATGAACGACGTGGAGTTCACTCACCACGGCGACGATTGCACCTTCGAGACGCTGCTCAAACGCTTCGCCATCGCCAATCCAGCGGCGCAACGCATCGGCCAGATGATTCACGACGCCGACCTGGAGGACGAAAAATTCGGCCGCCCGGAATGCACCGGGCTGGATCTGGTCTTTAAGGGCTGGGCGAAGCAAGGACTGGCCGACGCCGATATTTTGGAAAAGGGCTTCGCATGCTTCGACGCCCTGCACGCCGCGCTGTCACGGAAGTCTGCGGTCTAACGGGACAGTGCCGTTTTGACCGACTACCCTGCGAAATCAGGCCTCCGCGCGTTTCTGGGCGTCGGCCTCGATCAACGCTTTTACGCGGTCTAGTTCGGTCTTCACCGCCGCTTTCACGGCGGGGAGGTCGGCGGCGGTTTTGACGGCGGCCTTGGCAAAGACATAGAATTTCATCTTCGGCTCCGTGCCCGAACCGCGCGCGGCGAAGGTGTAGCCGTTGGCCAGTGTCACCACATAGAGGTCCTGCTTCGGCACCAACTCGCCATCGGCATCGAGAATGTCCATGCGTCCGAAATCTTCAAACTTCGTCACCGCCACGTCGCCGAAGGCGGCCGGCGGAGTCGCACGGTAGCCGTCGATGATGCGCTTGATCTTCGCCGCGCCGCTCGCGCCCTCGTAGTAGAGGTTCACCACGCCTTCGAGGTAGTAGCTCGTGCGCAGATAAATCTCGTCGAGATACTCAGGGACGGTGAGCCCGCGTCCCTTCACGTAGGCGCAAACCTCGGCGAGCATGAGACAGGCGGAGTTGCCGTCCTTGTCGCGCACCAGGTCGTTGGCGAGATAGCCGTAGCTCTCTTCGCACCCGAAGGCGTAGAAGGTGGAGAACTCCTGCAAGAGCTTCGCGCGGCTGGCGAAGGGAGTGGAGTTGTAGTCGATGGCGACGCCGTGCTTCGCGAGGTAGCCGGCCTTCAGCTTGTCTTCGTAGCCGCGAATTTTGCCGGCGATCCACTTGAAGCCGGTGAGGGTGTTGATGACCTTCACGCCGTGGCTGCGGGCGATCTCGTCCTGCAGCGCGGTCGTCACGAAAGTTTTCACCAACGCGACGCGGTCGGAGCCGGCCTTGGGGATGACGCCGAGTTCCTTGTATCGGGAAAGACGATACTCGGTCATCAGCGCGCCGATCTGGTTGCCGGTGATGAGGTGCATCTTGCCGTCCTTGCCGCGCACCGCCGCGCCCATGCGGTCGCAGTCGGGGTCGGTGGCCATGACGAGGTCGAGGCCCTTCTCCTCTGCCAGCTTGATGGCGAGCGAGAGGGCGTCGGCGTTCTCGGGGTTAGGCGACTTGACGGTGGGGAAACGCGGATCGTGAATCGCTTGGGCGGGCTCTTCGTGCAACTCGACGCCGACCTCCTGGAGGAGCGGCACCGACATGATGTTGCCCACGCCGTGGATGGAGGTGAAGGCGACCTTGAGCTTGGCGGAGGCGAAGACCGAGCGGTCAATCACCGCCGTGGCGGCGGCGGCGCGATAGGCGGCATCGGCGGACGCGCCGAGGGTGACGACGCGGGCGAGGTCCTTGACCAGGTAGGCGGCGAGTTCGCCGAGCGGCACCTTGCCGACCTCGGTGACAATGCCCTTGTCATGCGGGGCGACGACCTGCGCGCCGTCGTCGAAGTAGGCTTTGAAGCCGTTGTCGTGGGGCGGATTGTGGCTGGCGGTGATGACGACGCCGGTGTGCGCACCGAGCCAGCGCACGGTGAAGCTAAGCTGGGGCGTGGAGCGCGGGCCCGAGAAGATATAGGCCTGGCCGCCGAGGCGCGACCAAGTGGAGGCTGCGAGTTCGCAAAAGTGGCGCGAGAAGTGGCGGACATCGTGCGCGATCACGAGCGCGGGCAGGCGCGGGTCGCCCTTGGCCACGAGATAGGAGGCGGCGTGGCGGTAAAGGCCGATGGTGGCGCGGACGAGGGTGTAGTCGTTGAGGATGTTGCTGCCGATGGCGGCGTGCTCGGGCGTGCCCAGCGGGCCGACCTGCCCTTGCTCGGCGGCGGTGGAGACGGTGCCGATGGTCCGGCCGCGCATGCCGCCGGTGCCGAATTCAAGGTCGCGGTAGAAACGGTCGTTCAGCTCGCCCCAGGCCTGCTTGGCCACGAGCTCGTCGAGGCTGGCGGTCGCCCAGGCGGGCAGACCGGCGGCGAGCCAGGTCTCCAGGTTTTTTAACGAGGAGGGGAGGAGATGCCCGGCGGCAGCGGCAGTTTTAAGGGAAGCGAGGAGGCTCATGGGAGATGGGACGGAATATTGTAGATTCAGGAAAGCACGGCGCCAGCGGAGATGACGGGCTTGGTTGGCTGGGAATTCCATGCGCAGGCAAAGCTATCTTCATCGTAGCCAAAGAGGGGCGACACCTCGAAGGCGAAGGACGGCAGGCCGGTGGCATCGACCGGCACGGCGGCTCCATACGAGTTGGCCCAGCGCGTAAACTGGCGCACTTGGTCCTCTGCGCAGGTCTTGGGCGAATCGACGCCCTCGGCGTTCTTCACCGGTGAGAAGTCGTCGGCGCGGTCGGTCTCGATGACGACGGGGTTCTTGGCAAAAGGCAGCGCGTCGAAGACGAAGAGTTCGAACTTCACGCCATTGGGTTTATCGGGCTTCACCGCGTTACCGGCGGCGTCGAGGCAGGGGATCTTTTTATCCGCGCGGTGGAAGGGCAATGCGTCCGCGCCCGTGGCCATGCGGCGGATGAAGGCGGCATCGAGCAGGTGGATGGCGATGCTGCCCGCAATATAACGTAGGCGACCGGTGGCGGGATCGACCTCGTCCTGGTAGGCTTTGGGCAGGTCGGAGTATTCGATGACCACGGTCTGGCCGCGCTGGGCGCAGAAGTGGCCGACCTTTTCACCGGGATATGCCTTGGGAATCATCTTGCTGCTCATCTCGGAGCGGCGGAGCAGGTGCCAGCCGATGAAGGTGGGGTCGATGAAACGCACCAGAGGATTGTCCACCTGGAAATAGCTCAGCATGTCGATGCCCTCGCGCGACATCAGGTCGAGCGCGCCGCTGCGGTGAAGGGCACGTAACGAGCCGCCGTGGCCGTCGGGCGACATGGCGATGCGATGCTTGTCCTCAAGCAGGATTTTACCGTCAAAACCGACCGCCGGCATACGGCCCTGCTTGAAGAAGTGGACATGCGTCTCGGCCAGGCCGAAGAAAGCGTGTTCGCGAAAAAAGGCGGTCGTCGCGGCGTAGTTGATATCACTGGTCATAATGAACCAGTGGAGCGGACGGCCGTAGCGAACGCCGGCCGCGCGTAGTTTATCGGCGAATACCTGGAAGAGGCTTTTCTTGAGCACCGGCGTGACCGGATAAGTGCCCTTGGGACCTTCATAGCCGAGGCGCGTGCCCTGGCCGCCCGCGACCACGAAGGCCGCCACACGACCGGCGCGCAAGGCGGCCTCGCCGGCCTGCTTGGCGGCGGACCAGGCGGAGGCGTCGCCACCGTTCTTCGGAAGCGACTCGTAAGGAGCGGGGGCGAGGTCGGAAAGATCCACCCCGGCGGCACCGCCTTGCTTCTGAACGAGCGTGCGGTTCAGCACGGCAACCTCGGCGAGATCGATCTCGGAGGCGTCGGCAAGCAAGGCTTGCTGTTGAGACGGGCTGAGCTGGTCGTAAAAAGCGAAAACGTGTCCTTGTCCGGCTTGTTGAAAGGCTTCGACGACGGGATGAGTAGTCATGATGAAAAGCGGGATGCGATTGAAGAGTCCGTCACCATGAACGGGCAACGCCATTCTCTTGGACTGTGTTTAAAGCAGCTCCCTTCAATCCGAAAAACGAAAGATAAACTCTTCGGGCTTGGCGTAGCCCAGGCGGCTGCGAATGACGCGCTCCACATAAGCCGGGTCATTGCGCAGACGGTCCAGCACGACTTCCTGCTCGGCAAGGCGGGCCTGCATTTCGGCGAGACGCTGGCGCGCGTCCGACTCGACCTGCTGAACTTGCGCATACTCCGCCCGCGTCTGCATCAGAACCGTGCCGAGCAGACCGATCACCCCCAGGCAGGCGAGGGCGGAAACCAGCAAAATGAGACGGTGAAGCCAGGTGGGCATGGTCGGATGACCTCGGTGTGACAAATACGGAGGCGCATGTAAATCACGCCGCCAAAAAATCGCGCTTTTGATTTGGCGTGCCTTGCACCTTCCCGCCCGCTAACCGCTTGAGGCCATGTATCAGAGTTTCTACGGCCTCGCGGAACTGCCTTTTCACATCACCCCCGATCCCAAGTTTCTCTACCTGAGCCCCACCCATCAGGAGGCGCTTCAGCAAGAGAACGTCGGAGTGTTCGAGAAAAAAGGCTTCATCGTGCTCATCGGCGAGGTCGGCTGCGGCAAAACTACCCTCTGCCGCCACTTCCTCAATGACCTCGAAAAGGACGGTCGCTTCGACACCGCCCTCATCCTCAACCCCAGTGTCAACGAGACCCAGATGCTGCGCGCCATCCTCGCCGAACTCGGCGAGAAACCCCAGCACCACGAACAACCCGACCTGATCGGCCAGATCAACCGCGTGCTGCTGGACCGCATCGAGCGCGGCCGCGAGATCCTGCTCATCATCGACGAGGCGCAGAATCTTTCCTTCGACGTCCTCGAACAGATCCGCCTGCTCTCCAATCTCGAGACGGACAAACAAAAGCTCCTGCAAATCCTCCTCATGGGACAACCCGAGCTGAAAGACATCTTGAAACGTCCGGAACTGCGCCAGCTCCGCCAACGTGTGCTCGTCCACTACGAGCTCAGTCAGCTCACCCGCACCGACCTCGCCCACTACGTGCAACACCGCCTCACCCGCTCCGGCAGCCAGGGCAGGCCCTATTTCACCAAATGGGCGCTGCGGGCCATTTACGGCTACAGCAAAGGCATCCCGCGTATCGTGAATAATCTTTGCGACAAAGCGCTGCTTGCCGCCTTTATCCGCGAATCCGATGAAGTCTCCTGGTGGGACGTTCGCCGGGCGATCAAAGACCTTAAACAACTCACCGACTGAGCGCCTGCGCGAAAATCCCAACGAAGCCATGAGCCTCATCAACGAAGCCCTCAAAAAAGCCCAGCGCCAGCGCAACCTCGAAGCCACGCCCCTCGCGTCGGCCCCCAGCGGCATCGCCGCAGCCGCCGTCACGACCCACGTGCGCACCGCCAGCCATCGTGGCTCGATCCCCCCCGTCTGGATCGGGCTCGGCCTGCTTTTGCTCGGCGCGGGTGTGGCGGCGGTCATTTTTATCTTTTTATTAAACCCGGCTGCTTCTCCCACTCCGGCTCTCGCCAGCACCGCAAAACCGGCGATGCTGCCCGCACCCGCCGCACCTGCCTCCCCCGCCCCCACTCCGTCCGCACCCGCCATCACCCCACCGAGGCCGGAAACACCGCCCTTCTTCACGGTGACGGCACCGGTGGCAACGCCGACTCCAGTGCAGCCGGCTCCGGTGCCTCCACCCGCGCCCGTTGTGCGTTTGCCTGCTTCTGTGGCTCCGGTGCCCACTCCCTCGCGCGC
>JBEGTN010000031.1:0-3806 GCA_041179405.1 Verrucomicrobiota bacterium | reverse complement strand
TGGGCGGTTTCGACGAGCGGCTGGATGTAGGTAGTGAAGTCGGCCAGGTTTTTGCCCGCGAGGGGCACGTTCGCATTGGAAATGGCGTCCACCATCAGCATGTATTGGGAGGGGGTGATAGCGCGGGTGAGCGGGATGGCGGCCAGCTTGGTGAGCGATTCGGCGGGCAGGTTGTTAATGTCGCCGTTGAGGGCGCCGATGACCATGGCGAAGCGGGGATTGTTGGCGGTCGCAAGCAGGGAGGGAGTCTCGGGGTCGGCCGGGCAGTAGCGCATGCGAAAACCCTCGAATTTGGACTTGTTGTAATAGTCCTGATAATTGCGCCCCAAGGGAGCGTCGGCGGGGGCGACGCTCGCCCAGTTTTTGGCGTAGTAGAAGCCCTTGTTGTCGTTGGCGTAGAGCGCGATGACGCGGCCCCAGTCGCGGAGCTGAGCCACGCATTGGGCGTTTCTGGCACTGGCGCGCACCTTGGAGACGGTCGGGATGATGATCGCGGCGAGGATGCCGATGATGGCGATCACGGTGAGGAGCTCGATGAGCGTGAAACCGCGGGGGGAACCGGTGTTTTTGGGAGTAGGCTGCATGACGGGGATGTCGGGAAAGAGGGAGCGACAGAGGGCGAAACGTCCGGCGGGTAAAGGGGGGCGGCCGTTCGGTGGGGGAGGTAAAGCATTGTAAATCTGATTGGTCTTGACGCAAGGGGCCAACGAGCAGAATTCAGACAGTCCGAACAAATGGCTACCATTCGCACGCTCGCCGCCCAGCTGGGCTTATCTCGCGCCACGGTGTCCGAGGCCTTGCGGGGGTTGCCGCGTGTAAACGCCAAGACGGTGGCGCGGGTGCAGGCGGCGGCTGAGGCGGCGGGCTACCGGAGCAATCCTTTGGCGGCGGCTTTGATGTCGCAGATGAGACGCTCAGAGGGCGGGACTTTTCGCGGGGTTTTGGCTCTAGTCGAAGTGGAGGACGACGGCCGGCCGGGTTACGCAAAGCAGTTTCCGGAAAAAGTGCGGCTGGCGGCCCGGCAGCGCGCGCGGGAGCTGGGCTTCGAAGCGGAGCGGCTGGCGGTTTCTTCGCGCGGGGTGAGCGTGAAACGTCTGGACGGCATCTTGAAGGCGCGCGGCATCCACGGGATCATTCTTCTGCCCTGCTGGGGCGAGCCGGACTACGCGCAGCTCGACTGGCCCAAGTATGCGGGGATCTACACCGACTACTCCATCCATCATCCGCCGCTTAACACGGTTTGCCCGGATCACCATCGCAACATGATCGAGGCCTTGGTGCGGGTGCGCGCGGCGGGGTATCAGCGGCCGGGCCTGGTGCTTTCCAAGCATATCGACGAGCGCCTGCACCATCGTTGGGAAGGGGCGTTTCTGGTGATGCAGAGCCATCAGGCGCAGCGCCGGCCGGTGGTGCCCTTGCGCTCGACGGGCATGGAGGTGGAGGAGGCGGAGTTCCGCGCCTGGTTTCGCAAGCACCAGCCCGATGTGGTCATCTGCCACTGGACGCGCGTCATCCCGTGGATGATCAAGGAGGGCGCGAAGGTGCCCGAAACGCATGGGTTTGTCTGCCTGAACATGCTCATGGCCGAGACGCCGTGCGCGGGCATAGATCTGCAGCCGGAGTTGATCGGGCGCAGGAGCGCGGAGGCGGTCATCGCCAACTTGCAGCAAAACGAATTCGGCGTGCCGACGACGTCGGCGGTCCTGAGTGTGGCGGGCAGGTGGCAGGACGGCCCGACATTAACCAGTGATCCGTCCAGGTCGGAGGCTAAGGAGGCCAGGCAAAAATAACTAGCATTCAGTAATAGCTGCAATTTCGGTTATTTTAAGGCGTTTTTCGTCACAGAGGGCACAGGGCCCCGACACAGAGAACACCGAGCCCAAGCAAGACCTGACGTTCATCTGATCTTATCTCCGTGCCCTCTGTGTCTGGGCTCCGGCGCGGCTCGGTGACTAATCCGAAGCGTTATATGTTATGCCTCCGGATTGTCATTTTGTTCCGCGTCAAGCTCGTGAAACCGGCGTGCCGTCAACCTGGCGGGTTTCATGGGACGTGGCGAGTTGTCTCCTCGATTAATTCCGGGCGAGTTTGTTCGCTTTTTATCGAACGGACTGGCCTTAAAAGCAGCTGCATATCCCTTTAACATGACGCCTGCAAATCCGACTTCTCCATCCCAAATGTCGTTCCGGGTGGGGGCGGCGCTGATACTGCTTGGCGCGGCGTGGTTGCGCTTGCGTCACATTGCGGTCGCGGACGCTTTCGTGGATGAAAGCGCGCTGATCCTCACCGCGATTGATTCCGGGGTGCGCGAACTCATGCAGCCTTGGGCGCAGGGAAGGCCGGCGCTCCTCTGGTTGTTTGCTCCCGCCGGTTGGTTTCCCGGGCATGAACTCGTGGTCGCGCGCATGATGAGCGCCGGGGCAGGTGTGGCGAGTCTCGTGGCGGTGGGGTGGAGTTTGCGGCAGTTGGCCGGTCGAATGACCGCCCTTATCGGCATGGGTTTGTGGGCGCTTATGCCGTTTGCGGTTTTTCATGAGCGCCTCGCGCTGCAAGATCCGTTCACCACCGCTTTGCTGGCCTGGGCGGTGGCCCTGATGATTCGCGGAAGCAGCTCGGAATCGAAGGGGGTGGGATATTGGTTTGTCGGTTCGGGAGTCCTTTTCGGGATCGCGTGTCTCAATAAAATATCGGCGGTCCTGGCCCTGCCCTGGCTGGGGCTGCTTTATATCGGCATCCAGGTGCATTATTCGCGGCCGGTTTTCAGCCGAAAGCTGGGTGGCATCGCCTTGGGTGCGGCGGTTCCCCTGCTCCTGCTTTTGCCTACCTTCGTCGGCCTCGGGAGCAGGAATGCGGAACTGGAGTTTCTGCCCTCTGTATCAGCCGGCAACTACTGGACGACGGCACTGCGGCGATCAAAGCTGTGGTGGGGGTGGTATGCGGGCTATGGCGGATGGGTTCTCGCCTGGCTGGCGCTTGGCGGGCTATGGCTGGCGGCGCGTGCCAGGGCGCGGGTTGCTTTGCTGGCGTGCGCGGGGGTGCTCGTCTCTTTGTTGGTCGCGACGCTGGTGCATAATCGTCCCTATGCCCGCTATGTGCTGCAGGACCAGGTTCCGCTGGTGCTGTTTCTGGCGCTGGCCTGGGGGCAGGCGTTGATTTATCCGGCGCGGTTGCGTGCGCTGGCGGCGGCATCGCTGGCGCTTGCCGTGGTGTGGTGGGGCTCGGTCTCGTTGCAAATCGGCACGGACCCCCGTCTGGCCGCGGTGCCCGCGGATGAAATCGAACAATACTATACGGGACACTGGAGCGGAAGCGGACTGGATGGGGTGGGTCGTTTCCTGACCGATTATGCCGATGAACATA
Organism: Verrucomicrobiota bacterium; assembly: GCA_041179405.1. Taxonomy (GTDB): domain Bacteria; phylum Verrucomicrobiota; class Verrucomicrobiia; order Opitutales; family Opitutaceae; genus IMCC26134_A. Next base: position 446 of record JBEGTN010000031.1, on the reverse strand, counting down.
AGGTAACCTGCGTGGTGCTGACGCATCGCTATTTCCGATCGGGAGCCTACGGACTCTTGCTGGCCGCTGTCGCCGATTCCCGGCTCGCGGTGTTGCCGAACACGATCAACGACCCGGAGAAACTCGCGTTCATGCGCGCAAGTGTAGGCGCTGCGATGGGCGCGCGGCCTTTCGCACTTTTTATCCTCTACGAGGGCGACATGTATACGGCGCCGTCCTGGGTGGATGCAGAAGGCAGTCCGGTAAAACAGGTGTGCTCAGTGGCGCGGGAGTCCGGGGATAAATTCACTCTGTATAAGTGCGTTCGCTGAAAGCCGTCGGACCGGCGGCGGCCTGTCTGTTTCAGGGGACGGGCTGACCGTCCTGAAGGAGTGAGTTGGGGTTCAGGATGACGGCCGAGTCGAGGGAGAGGCCTTCGAGGATTTCGATGCGCTGGCCGGAGTTGC
>JBEGTN010000030.1:0-4581 GCA_041179405.1 Verrucomicrobiota bacterium | reverse complement strand
AGTAGGTTTGGTTGCCGTTGCCGTTGTTGGGGACGAAAGAGGCGGGGGACCAATTGGTGGCGTTGCTCCAGAGGCCGCTCGCGCCGCCTTGCCAGGTCGCGTTGGCGGCTTGGGTGACATGGGGTGTAAGCAGCAAGGAGAGGCTGCCGCTTAGGGCGAGCAGGCGGCTGGCGGTGCGAAGGCGCGAAACGGTTGAGGGGCGTGCGTTTAGCATGGTGGTGATGCTGGGTATTTGGCCCAGCGAGACACGGCGATGCAAATACAGTAATACAGTGATTGGTGTTTAACGTGAAATTTACGTGTCCGGCCGGTGGGGCGGGGCCGGCGGATACTCTTTCGCTTCCGAAAGCGGTCGGTTACGAATGTAGCCGCGCCCGTGCCGGGCGTGTGCCGGAGACGGAAAGACGGCCGACACGGCCGCTGCTACACGGGCCGGACGGCTCAGGGGCTGAGCGTGACCTTGAGGCGTCCCGTTTACGACGGGACTTCGCTTCGCTTCCCGCCAAGGCGGGACTTCGCTTCGCTCAGCGGTGTTAGGGGGTGGGCGTCACGCTGAGGCGGAGGAAGCGGGGGCCGGTGGCGTAGGGGATGGTGGCGGTGGTGAGGCCGTTGACGTCGGGGGTGCCTTGGGTGACGCCGGTGGCGGTCCAGCTGGCGGGGGTGGTGAGGTCGGTGGTGGTCTCGACGAGGTAAGTCACGCTGGCGGGTTGGGCGCGGACGTAGGTGAGGGTGAGGTCACCGGCGTTCTGAACACAGGCAGGAATGCCTGTGCCACCCGGACCCATCGGGTTGCCGCCGAGGGCGAATTCGAGGAGGTTGACGATGCCGTCGGCGTCGGGGTCGGCGTCCGGGCGGCCGTCGACGGTCGGATCGGCGGCGTCGGGCCAGTAGCGGTGCTGCCAAGCTTCGAACGCAGGAGCGGGGCGGTAGTCGACGAGGTTCACCGAGGCGGCGGTTTGGGAGACTTGGAAACTGCCGGAGCCGTCGGTCGTCCATACGCGGCCGGCGTGGATGTTGGCGAAGGTGCCCGTGATGGTGCCGGCGGTCGCGACGGTGAACGTGGTTTCCGGCGTGAGCGTGGCGGCGAGGTCGGGTGTGAGCCGGATGCGGAGCCGGCCGTCGAGCTGGAGGGTGTCGGTGACGAGCATGCGGTCGTTGCCACCGTCTTGGGTAGAGACGAGATCGAAGTGAACTTGCGCGCCAGGGGAGAGCGTGAGGGAACTGGTGAAGCGTAGCGTGCCGGCGGCCTGAGCGAGGCCGATTTCCAGGGCGGCTTCGGGGCCGAGGGTGACGGGACCGTTTAGCTTGCCGGTGGCGCGGAGCACGCCGCCCGCGAAGGTGAGTGGGATGGTGCTGCCGCCCGAGAGCTCAGCGTCCTCCACCCGTGTTTCACCTGCGGTCTGGGAGAAGGACGCGGGCGTGATGAACAGCGCCGAGCCGACGGCCACGCGGATAAGGCCGGTGTTTTTTAGCGGAATGTAGATGCTGTTTGGGAAGCTCGCGGGCGTCGGGTTGTCGGAGAGCAGTGTGCCGGCGTTTTCGATTTCTAGTGGTGGTTTTCCGATGTAAGATCCGACGATGCAGAAGCCGGCCGGGTCGAAGCGAAGGACGCCGCCGGATGTGTTTTCTATGGTGGCGCTGTAACCTGCGAGGCTAAGGCTATCACCAAAGGAGCTTGTGCGGTCGAACTGCAGCGTGCCGCGATTTGTGAGGCGGGAAGGAATAGCGAGCGTGGTGCCATACAGCCAGCGGAGCAAAGCGCCCGGGTGGTTCACAAAACCGCCGCGAATGTGCGTGTAGCGGAGCGTGAGCTGGCCGTGATTGTTGAACGCTTCCGTGAGTTCGCAGTTTTCGGCGCGCAAGGTGCCTGAGGCCAGCGAGCCGGCCAGGATCACTCGGTCGGCCTGGACACCGCCTGCGCCGGAAACGTGGGTTTGATCGAGGGTGTAGCTTACCAACGGCTCGCTATAAGCTCCCGTGACGCCGACTAGGCGGACTTGCGCGGTGGCGTCCACCTCGATGTTGCCGGAGATGGCGCCCCCGGCCCAAAGCGAGATCGAGGACGATGCTTTGACGACGAGTCGGGCGGGGGAAAGTTGGACGAGTGCGGTGTGGATGTCCACCTGGCGAAACTCATCGACGAGGATTGTGCCAAGGTTGATAAACTCGAAGGGATCAGATGCGCCCACGGTGATTGGCTCGACCAAGGTGCCGAACGCTCCCCCCAGTTCGATGACCGTGTTGGGGTTGAAGCGAACGATACCGTCGAACGCGTTAGTGAGTGTGCCTACAGCCGAGCCAGGAGTTGCGCCGATCTCCAAAAGGTGGCCGCTCGCGCCGATCTGCAACGTGCCGTGGTTGGTCAGGGCTGACTCGGCGTTTACGAAAGCAAAACGCTGGGTGACGACGACTCCGAGGTCGGCCGAAAACAGGTTTTCGCCGTAGAGCATAAGGCCTTCAGGGCCGACGCACTTTAGCATGTGCGCGCCGGAGAGGGTGGTGCCATTCACGGTGAGTGAACCGAGTTGCACGTTTTCTTCGAGCGCGACGGCGGCGAATGAGACTGTTGCGGAATGCTCGTCGCCGTCCAAGCCGCCGGGGATGACGTCAGGAGACCAATTGCCGGGGATCTGCCACTCACCCTGGGCACCGCCTTGCCAAGTGATCGCAAGCGGGGCGGCTGTGGCGAAGCTGGCGAGCGCGACAAAGACGAGCAGCGATCCACCCCGTGGTTTTTCTCGCAAGCAAGGGGAGCACAGACGCATGGGAGAGACGCTGGCAGTTGGCCCGAGCCGAGCAAGCCCCTCGGTTTCCTCTTCAGCGCTTTTTGTTCAGGGCGGCGTTGAACCAGTCGCCGCCGAGGGCGGCGGGGGGAGCGGGTTTGGCGGGGGCGGGGTTGAAATTGCGCGGGCCGGGGCCGGTCGGACCCCGACCACCGGTCGGGGCTACATTTTTCGCACCGATTTGCGGGTTCGCTTTCATCGAGAGGGCGATGCGGTTTCTGGGGAGATCGATGTCGGTGACGGTCACGTGGACCTTCTGGCCCGGCTTCACGACTTCGGAGGCGTCTTTGACGAAGTTGTCGGAGAGCTGGCTGACGTGGACGAGGCCGTCCTGATGCACGCCGATGTCCACGAAGGCACCGAAGGCGGTGACGTTGGTCACGATGCCGGGGAGCTTCATGCCGGGCTTCAGATCTTCGGGTTTGTTGACGCTGGCATCGAAGGAGAAGGCCTCGAACTTGGCGCGGGGGTCGCGGCCGGGTTTGGCGAGCTCGGCGAGGATGTCTTTGAGCGTGGGGAGGCCGACGGACTCGGTGACGTAGCGGGTGAGGTCGATCTTGGAGCGGGCTTTGGAATCGGCAAGCAGGTCGGCGACGGTGCAGCTAACGTCGGCGGCCATTTTTTCGACCAGCGGGTAACGCTCGGGGTGGACGGCGGAGCGGTCGAGCGGGTGGGCGGCGTCGTGGATGCGGAGAAAGCCGGCGGCCTGCTCGAAGGCCTTGGGACCGAGGCGGGGGACTTCGAGGAGCTCGGCGCGGGAGGCGAAGGGGCCCTTCTCATTGCGGCGGGCGATGATGGCGGCGGCGGTGGTGGAATTGAGGCCGGAGACGTAGGCGAGGAGTTGTTTGGAAGCGGTGTTGAGCTCGACGCCGACGCCGTTCACGCAGCTGGTGACGGTGTCGTCGAGGGAGCGCTTGAGGCCGGCCTGGTCCACGTCGTGTTGGTATTGGCCGACGCCGATGGACTTGGGGTCGAGCTTCACGAGTTCGGCGAGCGGGTCCATGAGGCGACGGCCGATGGAGACGGCGCCGCGCACCGTGAGATCGTGGTCGGGGAACTCTTCGCGGGCGACTTCGGAGGCGGAGTAGATGGAGGCGCCGGATTCGTTGACCATGACGATGGGGATGGAGGCGGGCAGGCCGCAGGCGCGGACGAAGGCCTCGGTCTCGCGGCCGGCGGTGCCGTTGCCGATGGCGATGGCCTCGATCTGGAAGCGGGCGGCGAAGGCGAGGACCTTGTCCTTGGCCTCGGCGGCGCGCATCTCGGGGTAGATGACGTCGTTGTGGAGGAGCTTGCCCTGGCGGTCGAGGAGGACGGTTTTGCAACCGGTGCGGAAGCCGGGGTCGATGGCCATGACGGCCTTGCGGCCCATGGGGGAGGCAAGGAGGAGTTCGCGGATGTTGTCGGCGAAGACTTTGATGGCGGCGAGGTCGGCGACTTTTTTGGACTCGAGGCGCATCTCGGTCTCGAGGGCGGGGGCGAGCAGGCGTTTAAAGGTGTCGGCGACGGTGAGGCGGAGCTGGTGGGAAGGGCTGAAAGGCTGAAGGGCTGACGGGCTGAAGGTGGAAGCGGAAGCGGACGGAGCTGAACTTGAACTCACGTTCAAGCCTACGGACGGGCGGACGGTGGAGGGCTGGGACTTGAGACCCGAGACATGAGGGGACGGAGACGGAGGCAGACTGGAAGTCTGCGCTACTCTTATGACGAGGCGCTCGAGGTCGGCGAGGGCGAGGAGTTCGTCGGGCAGGGTGATGCGCATCATCACGAAGAGTTCCTTCTCGGCGCGGCGCATGGCGAG
>JBEGTN010000029.1:0-3917 GCA_041179405.1 Verrucomicrobiota bacterium | reverse complement strand
GGCGAGACCTCAAGTGCGACCGACCCCGCACCTAAAACTCCCGTCGCCGCCGCGCCCTCGTCCGGCCCAATCGGCGCCGACACACCCGGCGGAAAGATCTACCTGCAGGTCTGCGCCGCCTGTCACATGCCCAACGGCACCGGCGTGTCCGGCATGCAACCCGCGCTCGCCGGCAGCGCCATCGTCGCCGGCGACCCCGATCGCCTGATCGATGTCGTCCTCAAAGGACCCGCCGCCGTGCTCGCATCCGACCGCCAGAAATTCCCCCTCTCCATGCCACCCTTCGGTGCTGTATATAACGATGCCGACCTCGCGGGCATCCTGACCTTCATCCGCAAGAACTTCGCAGCCGGCGCGAGCGATGTCACCGCCTCCCAAGTCGCCGCGCGTCGCGCAAAATAATAACACCCCAGCCAACCTCGTCGCCGCCGAGCACGTCCTCGTAGCTCGCGCCATGGCCCTCACCAGCAACAACATTTCCCAGGCCGCCCGTCTCCTCGGCGTCAACCGCACCAGCCTCTATCGCTGGCAAGAACACGAAACTCGCCAAGCCGATCCCATCGCCTCTTGATGCGCTGACCACCTCGCGATCAATGCCCACCGATTCACCCGCCACCCTCGCCGACTCCACCCTCGCCCGCTGCGACGCCTACGAGAAACAGGATCCCGCCGTCTGGCTCCACCGCCTTTCTCCCGACGAGCTCCACACCACCGCCAGCCAGCTCCCCGCTACCGCCCCGCTGTCCGGCCTCACCTTCGCCATCAAGGACAACATCGATCTGGCCGGCATCCCCACCACCGCCGCCTGCCCCGGCTTCGCCTACGTTCCCACCGAGTCGGCTCACGTCGTCGCCCGCCTCCTGAGCGCCGGCGCCCTTCCTGCCGGCAAGACCAACCTCGACCAGTTCGCCACCGGCCTCGTCGGCACCCGCTCGCCCCACGGCGCACCGCGCAATGTATTCAACTCCGACTACATTTCCGGTGGCTCCTCCAGCGGCTCCGCCGTCGCAGTCGCGGCGGGTCTGGTGGATTTCGCCCTCGGCACCGACACCGCCGGCTCCGGCCGCGTGCCCGCCGCCTTTAACCAGATCATCGGCCTAAAACCCACCAAAGGCCGCCTCAGCACCCGTGGTGTGGTCCCCGCCTGCCGCAGCCTCGATTGCGTCTCCATCTTTGCGCGCGACATCGCCACCGCCGCCCGCGTCCTCGCCGCCTCCTCCGCCTACGACCCCGCCGACCCTTTCTCCCGTCCGCCGCCTGGGAACGCCGAGCTCCAGCTCGGCTCCTTTTTGCCGACCGCCTCCAAGGCAACTAGTCAATCATTGATTGACAAAATGCCTTTACCCAAACGCCTCGGCGTCCCCCGCGCCGATCAGCTCGAATGGTTCGGCAACACCGAATCGCCCGTCCTCTTCGCGGCCGCCCTCGAACGCCTGCGCACCCTTGGCTATGAAATCGTCGAGGTAGATTTTTCCGCGTTCCTCGATGCCGCCCGTCTGCTCTACGAAGGCCCTTGGACCGCCGAGCGCTACGCCGCCGTCGGCGAGTTTATCGAAAAACATTCCGCCACACCGGAGGCCGCCCGCTCCGCCGGCCTCGATCCCGTCGTCGCCAAGATCATCCTCGGCGGCAAAGCCCCCTCCGCCGTCGATTGCTTCCGTGCCACCTACCGCCTCGCCGAGCTCCGCCGCGCCGCCGATGCGATCCTCGCCACTGTATGTGCCCTCGTCGCGCCCACCACCGGCACCACCTACACCGTGGCCGAGCTCGCCGCCGACCCGATCCGCCTCAACTCGAATCTCGGCCGCTACAACAACTTCATGAACCTGCTCGACCTCTGCGGCCTCACCGTGCCCGCCGGTCGTTACAGCTTCGGTCCCGGCTTCGGCATCACCTTCATTGCCCCCGCCTGGCACGACGCCGCCCTGCTCGACCTCGGTGCCCATTTCCTCGGCGAACCCGCGCCCGCCGCCGCGCCTGCCGACACCATTCGCCTCGCCGTCTGCGGAGCGCACCTACGCGGACAACCGCTCCACGGCCAGCTCACCGCCCTCGGCGCACGATTCCTCGCTGCGACCACAACTTCACCCGACTACCGCCTCTACGCCCTGGCCAACACCACCCCGCCCAAGCCCGGCCTCGTGCGCGTGGCCTGTGGAGAGACCGGCGCGCCCATCGCCGTCGAGACCTACGCCCTCACCCCGGAAGCATTCGGCCGTTTCGTCGCCGCCGTCCCCGCCCCGATGGTGATCGGCACCGCCACCCTCGCCGACGGCACGACCACCAAAAGCTTCCTCTGCGAACCCGCCGCGCTCGTCGGCGCTTCCGACATTACCCCCCACGGCGGCTGGGCCGCCTATCTCGCCTCGCGCTAATCAATCAGACTGAACAACAGAGAAACCCAGTAGGCTAATGAAGAGGGCTTAATGAGTAGCTCCTAAGGGAGAAAAAGAATGATCAAGAACGCATAAAGAAATGCATCATGTCTGGCTTAATATTGGGGCAGTGTCTCAACTTACACAGCCCCCATAGAACCGTATCATCATGAACTCTCCTGAACTCACACAGACGCTGGCGGTATATCTCGACCTGGAAAACATCGCTCTCGGTGCTCAGGATGCAGGCTTTCTACAATTTAACATCGGCAAAGTTTTTGATCGCCTACTGATTAAAGGAAACATCGTTGTAAAAAAAGCTTACTGTGACTTCGAGCGATATAAGATCTTCAAACGCCATCTGCACGAAGCGGCCTTCGAGCTGATCGATATTCCTCATGTGCGACAATCAGGAAAGAACTCCGCTGATATTCGCATGATCGTGGACGCCTTAGACCTATGTTACACGAACAAACACGTGAATGTTTTCGCAATAATCAGCGGTGACTCAGATTTTTCTCCACTCGTCAGCAAGCTTCGAGAAAACGGAAAAACGGTTATAGGCGTCGGCGTAAAAAACTCTACGTCAGATCTATTTATCTCGAACTGCGACGAGTTCATTTACTATGACGACCTCGTTCGTGCTGACCATCCGGACAAGCCAAAGTCAAATGGGTCAGGAATCGGACCTGACACGCCTATAGGCACATCCAGCTCAGTCAGTAAGCCTGCCTCATTCAAGGAAGCCGCGATCACCCCGCATCAAGGACCCGATCCAGCCAAGGCAATTGCGTTGGTGGTCGCCGCCGTGCGCGCACTTACTGAGGAACGCGGGGCCGACGAAGCGATTTGGGCCTCGATGGTAAAGCAGGCCATCAAACGTCAAAACCCAGGATTTAACGAACGAGCCTACGGCTTTAGCGCCTTCTCTGATTTACTCCGCGAAAGCCAAAAGCGCGGCCTACTAGGTATTGATGTCAAAACGGGAAACAATTGGCAGGTATTTTTAGCCGAATGGAAGTGAGGATTGGTAGTCCTCCAGCGAAATCAGCGGCAAAGTAGCAAATAATGTAACTGCATCACCTTCTCGGACAATACTGTCACCTGCGCCTCACTCACTCCATCCCAAACGCTTTTCGCAGCTCGGCCAGCGCGCTGTCGGGCATCGACACCAGCGGTCCCAAACGGGCACGCCAGTTGCAATGCCTCCGCTGTCGCCTCCAGCACCTCCAAGCGATCAAAGGCCTCCAGCAAGGTGTAGACCACGATCAGCGCGCCTTCATTTTTCGATCAACAGCACGGGGTCTTTTTTAACGACATCCGCGCCGCCAGCATCTCGGCATCGTTCACCGCCGACCACCTCGACCTGCCCGCTACCCACTGAAAACGTCGAAGAACCCGAAGCTAATTAAAGGGTGATCCATCCGTAGGAAGAATGTCGTGGTCGTTGTAATATATTGGTAATACAAATTATCTAGTGGAATGAGACTCTAGCTTGGCTCGATGTAGCCCGGACCGGTGGTCGGGGGCTGCCACGAAAAG
>JBEGTN010000028.1:0-3002 GCA_041179405.1 Verrucomicrobiota bacterium | reverse complement strand
AATATCACGGGATGGGACAGTCACAACTACCTCGCCCTCATCCTTGATCGCGACGGATACCTGCACCTCTCGGGCAACATGCACAATGACCCGCTGTGCTATTACCGGTCGAGCCGCCCCTTTGACGTCTCCTCGCTGGAGCGCGTTGATCGCATGACCGGTGCGCGCGAGGGCAGCGTGACCTACCCCGTGTTTTTTAAAAACGCCGTCGGCGATTTGCTCTTTCGCTACCGCGACGGAGGAAGTGGCAACGGTAGCGACATCTACAATCGCTACGATCCCGCGACCCGAACCTGGGCCAACCTGCTCGACACGCCCTTGCTCGATGGCCAGGGCCAGCGCAACGCTTACGCGATGAGCCCCGTGCTAGGGCCGGACGGACGTTTCCATCTTGTGTGGATGTGGCGCGATTCGCCGGATTGCTCCACCAACAACACCCTCTCCTACGCCCGCAGCCCCGATATGATCCATTGGGAGCGTTGTGATGGGACGCCGCTTTCACTGCCGATCACGTTGAAGACCGGCGAGGTGATCGACGCCGCCCCGGCAAAGCAGGGCTTGATCAACATGACTTTCAATCTCGGTTTCGACGCCGGAAACCGTCCCGTGGTGGTCTATCATCGTTATGATGCGCAGGGGAAGTCGCAGGCCTTCGCCGCCCGGCCCACCGCCGACGCCGCCAAGTGGAAAATCAGCCAGATCAGCGACTGGGATTTCCGCTGGGATTTCTCGGGCGGCGGCTCGATCACTGCCGAGGTCACGCTCGGCGCGGCCACGCTTCAAACGGATAAAAGTCTGCTCGTTGACTTCTCCACCATCCACAAAGTCGGCGCCGGCCGCTGGCGTCTCGACCCGGAAACGCTGCGCCCGCTCACCACCTTGCCTCCGCCTGCCAGCGTATTGCCCGCCGCGCTCGCCGCCCCACTGTCTATGACTCCTGGACTGGAGGTGCAGACTGCCGTCTCTCGCGACGGAGGCCGCCGCTGGGTGCTGCGCTGGGAAACGCTCCCGCGCAACCGCGACCGTCCTCGCGACAGTGCTCCGCCTCCCGCCGCATTGCGTGTCTACGAACTGCCCGACGCCGATACCGGCGGCGCCTTGCGCGTCGGTTCGTGAACTCCACCCCACCTCAGTGATGATACGTTTTGGTTCTTTGCTTTTCTTGGTCCTCGTCGGATTCGTCCCGAGCGCCCTGCTGCACGCCGAATCCAGGCCCGTGCCGCGCACCAGCATCGTCCCCGGCGCGATCTGGCCGGATGATCGAGGGCACCACATCCAGGCTCATGGCGGCGGCATCCTGAAACTAGGCGACACTTACTACTGGTTCGGCGAGGATCGCGGCGGCGAGCGGGGCGGCTCAAAAGCTCTCGAACGCAAGGTCGCCTGCTACGCCTCGAAGGATCTCATGACCTGGGTGTTTCGCCGCCAGGTGATCCGCACCGGCCCGCCGGAACCCGGACTCGGCGTGCCGTTTGTTTTCGAGCGACCTAAGGTTTTCCACAACGCCCGCACCGGAAAGTTCGTCATGTATGTCCACCTCGATGACAAGGCCTACGGACTCGCCCGCGTCGCGGTTTACGTGAGCGACACGGTCGATGGTGATTACACGTTCGTGCGCAGCTTTCGCCCGCTCGGCCAGGAAAGCCGCGACATCGGCCAGTTCGTCGATGACGACGGCTCCGCCTATCTCATTTTCGAAGCCCGGCCGACCAAGGGGTTTTATGTCGCCCGACTCTCCGACGACTACCTCGATGTAGCGAAGGAAACCTGCTTCATCCACTCGCGCCTTGAGGGCGGAGCGCTCGTGAAATACGACGGCCTCTATTACATCATCGGTTCGTGGATGACGGGCTGGGCACCGAACAACAATCAATACGCCACCGCAAAAAATCTCGCCGGCCCGTGGTCCGAATTTCATGAGATCGCGCCGCCCGAGACCAAAACCTACGGCTCGCAATCCACTCTGATGCTCAAGGTCGTCGGCACGAAGAAGACCTCGGTGATCTTCATGGCCGACCTGTGGCGCCCCGGCGACCATCAGGACGGTCGCTACCTCTGGATGCCGTTGGAAATTGGCAACGGCCGTCTCTGGCTCCCGAAACCGCAGGAATGGTCCATAAACGTGGCGACCGGCGAAACCCGTCTTCTCCCGTCCAAATGAACATCCTTCGCGTCGCCGCCCTGCCCCTCGTTTTCCTGTCAATCGCCCTTGCCTCCGAGCAGGCGTCGGGCGCGGCCGCCGCTCCGCATCCGGCCGAGCAAGCCCACGCCGCCAATCCCCTTCTCCCCGGTTACTTCGCCGACCCCTCGTTGGTGCGGTATGGAGATCTCAACTACATTTTCGCCACCCTTGACCCCTGGGGCGGCGACACCCTCGGTTGCTGGGAATCCCGCGATTTTGGAAACTGGACCTATCGCGAACTCAACTGGCCGACCAAGCGTGCCTGCACCAGCCCGACTTCGCAGAGCGCGAAGGTCTGGGCTCCTTCGGTGGTGCGGGCCGGCGACGGGCGGTTCTTCATGTATGTCTCGGTCGGCAGCGAGGTCTGGGTTGGCGTCGCCGACCAGCCCGCCGGCCCCTGGCGCAACGCCCTTGGCGACCGCCCGCTTATCCCGTCCAACTACAAACCCGGTTACCACATGATCGACGCCGAGGCCTTTATCGACGACGACGGCCAGGCCTATCTTTACTGGGGCTCGTGCTGGAGCTGGACCAACGGCCGTTGCTGGGCGGTGAAGTTAAAGCCCGACATGATCACCTTCGATGGAGAGGTGCGCGACGTCACCCCGGCCAACTACTTCGAAGGCCCCTTCCTCTTTAAACACGCAGGGCGTTATTTCCTCACCTACTCGCGGGGCAGGACCGATCGGGACACCTACGAGGTTCGCTACGCCGTTGGCGACGCCCCCTTTGGCCCCTTTGTTGAAGCGGCCAACAACCCGCTCCTCACCACCGACAAAAACAACGACGTCATTTCCCCCGGCCACCACGCCATTTTCAC
>JBEGTN010000027.1:0-10548 GCA_041179405.1 Verrucomicrobiota bacterium | reverse complement strand
AGGGTGCCGCCGGTGCGGTAACCGGGGAGCTGGGAGAAGTTGAGGGTCTCGGCGATGACGCCCTGGCCGGCGAAGGCGGCGTCACCGTGGATGAGCAGGGGGCAAACGCGCTTGCGCTCGGTGTCGCCCCGGATGCGCTGGCGGGCGCGGGCCTTGCCCTCGACGACGGGGTTGACGATCTCGAGGTGGGAGGGGTTGGCGGCGAGGCGGACTTCGACGGTCTTGCCGGAGGTGGTGGCGAGCACGGACTCGTAGCCGAGGTGATACTTCACGTCGCCGTCGCCGGCGACGGTGTGGGGAAGGTAGTTCTCGGAGAACTGCTCGAAGAGGACGTCGAAGGGCTTGCGCAGGATGTTGGTGAGGACGGAGAGGCGGCCGCGGTGGGCCATGCCCATGACGATCTCCTCGACGCCGAGATCGGCGCAGTGCTCGATGGTGGCGTCGAGCGCGGCGATCATGGTCTCGCCGCCTTCGAGGGAGAAGCGCTTCTGGCCGACGAACTTGGTGTGGAGAAACTTCTCGAAGAGCTCGGCCTTGTGCAGGCGGCGGAGGATGCGGGTCTGGCGCTCCTTGGTGAAGGACGGCACGTTCTCGACCGCCTCCATGCGCCGTTGCAGCCACTCGCGGGCATCGTGGTCCTGCATGTGCATGAACTCGACGCCGATGGTGCCGCAGTAGGTGCGTTTGACGGCGTCGCGGATGGCGCGGAGTTTTTTCTGACCGCCGCCCTGGAAGTTGGTGAGGGTGAAGCTGTGGTCGAGGTCGCTCTCCTCGAGGCCGAAGTTGGCGAGAGTCAGCTTGGGATGGGCGGCGGGTTTCTCGCCGAGGGGATCGAGGTGGGACTCGAGGTGACCGTGGGAACGGTGGGCGTTGATATAGCGGATGATCTGGGCCTGCTTATAAGAATCGACGATATGCACGCCGGCGGCGGTGGCGGCTGCGGCGGTGGGTTTGGCACCGGCCGAGGAAGTGGAGTTGCCCAGGGTGAAGCCTTGGAAGAAGGCGCGCCAGGTGGGGTCAACGGAGTCCGGGTTGTCGAGCCATTGGGTATAGGCGGCCTCGATGAGGTCGGAGTTGGCGCGAGCGGCGACAGGAATGGAATTCATAACAGGGTTTTGCGAGACAGGAGGGAACGAACTATAAAGGGAAATTATGGGAACAGGGAAAGAGGACTCTAGGGAAAAGCCGGTCGGGCTCAAGGGGCAAGCGGAGCAATTTGCAGGTTTGAGATTTGCTAACCGTCGGTCAGGGTGATGTTAATCAATCGAATACACCGACATGGAAACTGAGATCAAAGCCGCGCTAATGGCGCTCTTGGATGGTATTAAAAACTCTAACGGCCCGGTCGTCGCCAATCAGATGGCGCGACTGGATGAATTTGCCGCGCTGGGACGGCTGACTCTGCATCCGCAACTGCTTCATTTTCTTGAACGTAGGAGTTATGCAAAAGCGGCGATGTTCCTCGGCGGCGAGCTGGATATTCCGGTCGGCGCGTGTGGTGGACGGGCGGCGCGACCGGAAGCCAAAAACGGAAAAGAGGGGGTCGCATGAGCCGCGTTGATAAGACGAAAATCGCGACGGACGGCGGCGGGGCTTTGGGGCAGAACCCATTTTCGGCGCTGGGCGGACTGGGCGGATTAAGCGGTCTGCCGGCCGCGCCGAAGCCTGCGGCGGGGCCAGTTCCGGTCTCCTCCGCGCCGGAGAAAAATCGTGGCCGTGTGGATGTGCTGCGGAGCACGGCGGGCCGGGGCGGCAAGACCGTGACGATTGCACAAAATTTTATCGGCATCGGCCTGCCAGAGAAGGAGGCCTTGTGCAAAAAGATGCGCGGCGCGGCGGGCTGCGGCGGCACGGTCAAAGACGGCGCGATCGAGATCCAGGGCGATCAACGCGAGACGGTCGCTCGGGTGCTGCGCGAGGCGGGTTTCCGCCCGCAAATACTAAATCCTAAGCGGCTAAATCCTAAATAAACCCCAAGCGGTCGTGGCTCAGTCCTGTGTGTCGCGGGCATCAGGGGCGTCTGCCGTCCCCTTTAGGATTTAGCGGTTAGGATTTAGGATTTCCGCGTTGCGCGGTTATGCGGCTAGGCCTGCGGCCAGGGCCAAGGCGCTGCGGGCGCGGTTTAGGATGTAGAGGTGGTAGCCGGGGGCACCGTGCGCGAGGAGATCGCGGATCTGGTCGAGCGCCCAGTCCACGCCGATGAACTCGACGACGTCGGCATCTTCGCTGGCGACTTCGAGGCGGCGCATGAGCTGCGCGGGCAAGACCGACCCTGAGAGGGTGGCGATGCGCTGGATTTGCTTGAAGGAGAGCACGGGCATGATGCCGGGCACGATGGGCACGGTGATGCCAGCCGCGCGGCATTTTTCTACGAAGCGGTGGTAGATGGCGTTGTCGAAAAAGAGCTGGGTCGTGACGAAGTCAGCGCCGGCGTCCACCTTGCGCTTGAGGGCGTCGAGATCGGCGTCGAGGGAGACGGCTTCGGGGTGTTTCTCGGGGTAGCCGCCGACGCCGAGGCAGAAATCCGGGTGGCGGGCCTTGAGCAGGGCGACGAGTTCGTTGGCGTAGCGGAGACCGTCGGGCGCGGGGGTGAAGGTGGTGGCGCCTTTCGGGGCGTCGCCGCGCAGGGTCATGATGTTGCGAAAACCATCGGCGTGGAGGCGGTCGGCGAGGGCGGTCAACTCGGCGCGGCTGTGGCCCACGCAGGTGAGGTGGGGCATGACGGTGAAGCCGAGCTCGTCCTTGAGAAAGGAGCTGACCTGGGCGGTGCGATCACGGGTGGTGCCGCCTGCGCCGTAGGTGACGGACACGAAGTCCCACGGGATGCGTTGGAGCGCGGTGGCGGTGGCGCGCAGGGCGGTGACGCCGGCGTCGTCCTTGGGCGGGAAAAACTCGAGGGAGCGGAGCGGGCGGTTTTCCGCAAACAGGGCGGAGATGGGACGGTCGGCGCGGGCGGGCATGGCGAGGGCGGCGGAGCCGCCAGATTAAGGGAGAAGATTAAGTTGAAGGGGGGAGCGGCGGATGGTCGCGGATAAAGAGGGGGCGACGGATGGAGGGCAAGAAAACATATCAACAAATACGGATGCGTTGATATGTTGCATGGTGGCGGGGGTGAACTTGAACTCACGTTCAAGCCTACGGGGTCGGGCGGATTTCAGTCGAATTTGAGGAGTTCGCGGCTGAGGAAGGCGGTCTGGGCGGCGGCGAGCTCGCGGATGCCTTTTTGGGCGAGGGCGAGCAGGGTTTGGAACTCTTCGCCGGTGAAGGTGGCTTCCTCGCCCGCACCCTGGATTTCGACGAAGCGGCCCCGGCCGGTCATGACGATGTTGCAGTCCACCTCGGCGTCCTTGTCCTCGATGTAGGGGAGGTCGAGCAAGGGGCGTCCGCCGAGCAGGCCGACGCTGATGGCGGCGACGGAGTCGGTGAGCGGGTTCTCCTTGATGCGGCCGGAGTCGAGCAGGGTCTGCACGGCGAGGCGGGCGGCGAGGTAGGCGCCGGTGATGGAGGCGGTGCGGGTGCCGCCGTCGGCCTGGAGAACGTCGCAGTCGAGCCAGAGGGTGTTCTGGCCGAGCTTCTGGAGGTCGATGACGGCGCGGATGGAGCGGCCGATGAGGCGCTGGATCTCGACGGTGCGGCCGTCGAGCTTGCCACGGGAGATGTCGCGCTGCTTGCGCTCGTGGGTGCTGTAGGGGAGAAGCGAATACTCGGCGGTGAGCCAGCCGCCGGGGACCTTTTGCTGGCGCATCCACGTCGGCACGGCGGGCTCGATGGTGGCGGCGCAGATGACGCGGGTGGCGCCGAAGGAGACGAGCACCGAGCCGGTGGCGTGAGGGGCGATGCCGGCCTCGAATTTGACGGGGCGGAGCTGGTCGGGCTGGCGGCCGTCGGCGCGGGGGGCGTTGGAGTTGGACATGGGAGTGGTTGAATTAATCGGCGGCGGGTGCGGCGGTGGGGGAGCGGGTGCCGGAGGCGGGCTTGAAGACGCGGGCGGGCTCCTCGGGGGTCTTGGCGGCCATGTAGGCGATGAGGCGGTCGTTGAAGGTTTTGGCGGGGTCGTGGCCCATGCGCTTCAGGGCCTGCACCATGGAGGCGACCTCGACGAGGCGGGCCATGTCGCGGCCGGGGCGGACGTAGAGATCCATAGCGGGGAGCCGCAGACCGAGAATATCGTAGGTGGCCTCCTCCAGGCCGGTGCGCTCCTCCACGACCTCGGGCGTCCATTCGCGCAGGGTGATGACCATGTCGAGGCGCATCTCGGGGCGGACGCTGCTGATGCCGAACATCTCGGCGATGTTGATGATGCCGATGCCGCGACACTCCATGTAGCCGCGATTGAGCGGGCGGGAGGAGGCGAGCAGGTCGCGCTCGTCGATGAGTTTGACGACGGTGAGGTCGTCGGCGACGAGGGAGTGGCCGCGCTCGATGAGGGCGAGGGCGCACTCGGACTTACCCGCGCCGGAGTCGCCGCAGAGCATGACGCCGACGCCCCTGATATCGAGCGTGGTGGCGTGGACGGTGGTGGCGGGGGCGAATTCGTTATCGATGCACAAGGTCGCGAGGTTGACCCAGTGCATGGTGATCATGGGGGTGCGAAAGATCGGCAGGTTGCGCTCGGAGGAAACCGCGAGCATGGCCGGGGTGGGCTGGAAGTTTCGCGTGAGCACGAAGCAGGGGATCTGGCGGTCCACCATCTCGTGGAGAATGCGCGCCTGCTGGGCGGGGTCGAGGGTGCGGAAAAACGTCATCTCGGCCGCGCCCATGACCTGAATGCGTTTGTTCGCGAAATATTTGAAGAAGCCGGTGAGGGCGAGGGAAGGGCGGTTGATGGAGCCCTCGCGGATGAGCCGGTGGACGCCGGATTCGCCGGAGATGAGCTCGAGTTTGAGCTTGTGGCGGTAGCTCTCGAGGAAGTGGGCGACGGTGATTCCGTGGATGGCTTTGTTCATGGACTCGGGGCGGCGGAGCCGCCAGTTGAAGGTAAAAGTTTAAGGTGAAGGGACGGAAGGCGGCGGTTGGTAAATGGTGGGTCGGCGGGCGGTGGGGTAGATTGGACTTAAACTTAAACTTTTATCTTAAACTCGCGCGCGGCGCGGGTGCGCGCGTCAGAGATTAAAGTTTTCGCCGAGGTAGAACTGGCGGGCCTCGGGGTCGTTGACGAGGGTGGCGGCGGAGCCCTCCTTGAAGACGCGGCCCTCGCGGATGAGGTAGGCGCGGTCCACGATTTTGAGGGTTTCGCGGACGTTGTGATCGGTAATGATAACACCGATACCGCGGGTGCGGAGATCCACCACGATCTTTTGGACTTCGGAAACCGAGATGGGGTCGATGGCGGCGAAGGGTTCGTCGAGGAGGAGGAACTTTGGCCGGGTAACAAGGGCGCGGGCGATTTCGAGGCGGCGGCGCTCGCCGCCCGAGAGGGTGTAGGCCTTTTGACGGGCGACGCCGGTCAGGTTGAGCTCGGTGAGGTGTTCATCGAGGCGGGCGCGGCGCTCGTTGCGGGGAACTCCGATGGCCTCGATGATGGCGAGCAGGTTTTCGGCGACGGTGAGCTTGCGGAAGGTGGAGGGCTCTTGCGGCAGATAGCCAAGGCCGAGGCGGGCGCGCTCGTGCATGCGCAGGCCGGTGATGTCCTGGCCGTCGAGGAAGACGTTGCCCTGGGTCGGAGGCACCAGGCCCACGATCATGTAAAAGGTGGTGGTCTTGCCGGCGCCGTTGGGCCCGAGGAAGCCGACGATCTCGCCGGCGCGGGCGGTGATGTCCACGCCGGACACGACGGTGCGGGTGCCGTAGGTTTTAACGAGTCCGCGGGTGGTGATCTCGGCGGTGGAGGAGGAGGTGGCGGCGGTGGACATCGACGATCAGCGGGCGGCGGGGCGGGGGAAGGTGACGGCGGGCAACGGGGCGGCGGGCGCGGGCGGAGTGGTTCCGGCCGGAGAGGCGGGTGTGGGAGCCGGGGTGTCGGAGGGCTTCGGTTTTGCGGTGGCACCGAGGTCGCGGATAGGGGCGCCGCTGAGGCGGATTTTGTCCACCTGAACCTCCCGCTTGCCGCGGAACATGGTGACTCTGTCACCTGCGCCGACCAAGCCACTGCTGTGGTCTTTGTAGACGGGATCCTCGGTGAGGACGACCTTGTCCTCGCGCGGGAATACCTCGGCCCGCTGGCAGGTGGCCTCGCGGTCGCCTTGCACGATGTGGACGTTGCCGATGGCGAGGATGAGTTTGATTTTTTCGAGGTTGCCGACGGTGGCGGATTTATCGCCGATGCGGCTGGCGGTCATCTCCAGGCGGTCGCAGGTGATGCGAAGGTTGGTGCCCGTAAGCACGACGTTTCCGGTGGTGATAGCGAAGGTCTCGGTGTCGGTGGAGCTCATCTCGAGGTGGTCGCCCTGGAGTTCGGTGGGCACCGGAGTGGCGTCCTCAGCCAGAGCGGCAGGGCAGACGACCCAAGCGGAAACGAGCAATGCGAGGAGGGTGGCGTGGCGAGGCATTTTAGCGGGAGAGAGGTTCATTTGATGACGTCGCCGATGGGGGCGCGGAAGATGATGTGGGCGTCGCGGGTGATGGTGAGTTTTTGCGCCTTGTGGTCGTAGGTCCAGCCGGCGCCGGTGACGGTGAGGTCGGCGCGCTCCATGCGCATGGTGTCGGAGCCGCGGGCGATCAGTTCGTTGGGCAAAAAGGTCGCGGAGGGGGCGGTGAGGCGGGCGTCGATTTGTTCCTCGGCGTCGCGGGTGAAGACGGTGAGGTCCATCTCGCGGACGTCGATGCGGGAGGGGTCGGGGATCATGGCCTCGCCGGCGCGGAGCATGAACTCGCGGTAACCTTCGACGGTGAAGGTGGGCAGGCGGAAGTTTTTAATCGGGGCGGCGGCGCGGACCTGGTCCGTGGTCTTTTTGGAAGCGAGCGGTTTGGCTACGGCTTTGGCGGCCGGGCTGGCCGGGGCCGGCGCCGCGAAGGCGCAGGTGGCGAGGAGGAGGCCGGAAAAGAGAGGGAGGCGGATGTTCACGCGAGGTGGGTGTGACCCTGGGCGGCGAGGATTTGTTCGCAGATTTCGCGCACGGCGCCTTTGCCGGCGGGGCGGGCGGTGAGGTAGTCTGCGGCGTCCAGTGCGGCGGGCATGGCGTCGGGCACGGTGACGCCTACGCCCGCCCAGCGGATGGCGGGGGCGTCGATGTCGTCGTCGCCCATGTAAACGATCTGGGCGGGGGCAAGGCCGAGGGTGTCGGCCAGTTCGCGAAGGGCGGTGATTTTATCGACGCGACCCTGGACGAGGTGGGGGATTTTGAGCTCGGTGGCGCGGACGGTGGTGGCTCCGGAAGGGCGGCCGCTGATCCAGGCGGTGGCGACGCCGTGTTTGGCCAGCCGCACGAGGCCCATGCCGTCGAGGATGGAGAACTGTTTGGTCTCGGTGCCGTCGGAGCTGATGTGGACGGTGCCGTCGGTCAGGATGCCATCGACATCCATGGCGAAGAGCTTGATCGAGGCCCAGGCGGCGGGCGGGAGGAGTTTCATGAGGGATGGGCGCAAATTGTTTATCAGGTCTCAGTCATATCGGAATGAATCACAATGAATCCTAATCAATCAAACGAAGCGGGGTTGCCACGCAGGACTGAGAGGGGGCGCAGGCAAGCTGCCGCATAAAAACGCATAAAAACGCATAAAAACGCATAATTGTTATGAAGAAGTGGGCATCCACACGCCGCCTTTGCCGTAGCCTTCGAGTTTGATCTTACCTTCGCGTTGAAGGCGTCGAAGCAGCGTGTCGATTTTATGGCGTTTTTGGGCGGCAGAAAGAAGGTCGGAAAGTTTGTCGTTGAGGAGGCGATTGAATTTGGCGCGTTTGGCGGACCCGAAGGTTTGGAGATATTTGAGAATCAAGTCACAATAGTAGGCGTCGTCGAAGGCTTTGTGGTGGAGGTATTCGGCCTCGGTTTCGGTGGCGGCGGCGATGGTGGCGGCGACGTGGAGGGCGGGGCGGCGACCTTCGATCAGGCCTTTGACGCGGAGGGCTTGCAG
The DNA here is from genome assembly GCA_041179405.1 of Verrucomicrobiota bacterium. GTDB lineage: Bacteria > Verrucomicrobiota > Verrucomicrobiia > Opitutales > Opitutaceae > IMCC26134_A. The sequence goes on along the minus strand of JBEGTN010000027.1, from coordinate 2,535 downwards.
GGTGTCGTCCGCAGGCGGGCTGCCCTTCTGGACCAAGTCGAGGGCGAGGACTTCATCCCAAGGAAGGTCGGCGTGGGCGAGGAGGGCGCGGCTGTAGTTTTCGTCGAGAAAGCGGCCTTGGATGCGGAGTTTGACGTGGCCGGGTTCGGTGAGGTCGAAATCGGGCAGGGGGAGATAACGGCTAGCCTGGCCTTTCCACATGATCTCCCGAATACCGAAACCCATGGTGTCGATCATGCCGAGACGCATCATGGCCTCGGCGAGGAGGCGGTTGCGGTAACGACGGGGAGAGCGGGTGCCGCGCACGTAGTCGTCAGGTGTGCCGTCATAGAAATCGCCCGCGTTTTGAAACTCGATTTCACCAACTCGCTCGATGACGAGGACGCGCTCGCAGCGGGCGTAGTCTTGGTGCGCGATGCAGTTGTGAAGAGCTTCAAGGACGATGCGTTGATCGTATTTGGAGACTTCTACCGGGATGAGTTGACCGGGCGGGAGGAAGCTGAGCCGCAGCGGGCGGATGCGTTGATAGAGCAGGGAGGAGGTGAGGAGAAAGGGTGGGTGGAAGTGCTCGTAGCCGCGCTCGGGGCCTTCGAGTTTCCAGGACAGCTCGGCGACGTAGGGGGTGAGCAGCGTGGTCACGGCGTCGCGACCCAGCAGGAGCAGGCAGGCGCGAGTGATGCCGCCGCGCACGGTGAGTTTGGCCTGATCGAGAAACGTGGCTACGTCCCAAGCGCGCACGGTGGCCTCGGGAATGCGTTGACGATAGCGGCCGATAAAAATTTCGCGGGCCTTGGCGAGCGCTTCGGGATCGAGATCGGCGAGGGTGGACTCGCGGACGACGATGGCGGACCAATCGTCGGCAAGAGACTGGGCGCGAATCTCGTCCTGCCTGGCCATGCTGAGCGCGACAAGGCTCTCGCCATTGCGGGCGTAGAAATGGCCTTTCCAGGCGATGGGTATGCCACGTGGCGCGGGTGGAATCTCGAAGAGAACAACGCGGCCTTGCGGGGTGACGAGTTCGTGAATCTCGCGAAATGAGGTGGCAGGGTCGGTCTCCTGGGCGATCTGGTGTTTTAGACCATGGAGCCGGGCGTGCTCGGAGCGGTAGTCGGTGCCGATGACGGAGCGGGTGCGATTGCTCACGCCAAACACGAGCCAGGCGGAGGCAAGGCCGCGCAGGTTGGCTTCGTTGGCGAGGGAGGAGAAATACTTGCCGAGATCGGACGTGGAAAAGTTGTCGTTGGCATCCTTGAACTCCACGCACTCGCCTTCCCATGCGGTGAGCAGGGCGGCGAGTTGGGCCTGGAGCTGGTCTGGCGACATGGTGGCAGATGGCGCTTTCAGGTTATATATCCCGTGAAGCTGGTGCCATCAGCCCATCCACTCGGAGATGCGGGCGATGAGGGAGTCCCGGGTGGGGCGGTAGACGAATTCGAGCTCGGGCGCGAAGGGCACGGGCAGGTCGAGGGCGGCGATGCGGAGGGGGGCGGCCTCCAGGTTGAAGAAGTGTTTCTCGGTCAGCCGGGCGACGAGCTCGGCGCCGAAGCCGTGGGTGCGGCGGCCCTCGTGGAGCACGATAAGGCGGTGGGTGCGGGCGAGGGAGGCCTCGATGGCGTCGAGGCGCAGGGGGGAAAGGGCGCGCAGGTCGAAGACATCAAAGGAGCGCTCGTATTCGGATTCAAAATACGCGGCGGCTTCCTCGGCCAGGTGGGTCATCTCGCCGTAGGTGACGAGGGTGGCGTAGCCGCCGGCGCGGACGCGGCGGGGTTGCCAGACCTCGCGGTAGGCGGGGTCCCAGACGACGGGGTGCTTGGAGCGGCGGTAGAGAGCCTTGTGCTCAAGGATAAGCACGGGGTTGTCGTCCTCGTAGGCGGCGAGTAGGGCGTTGAAGGCGTCCTGCGGGGTGCTGGGGTAGAGGGCCTTGAGGCCGGGCATCGCGAGGAAGACGGACTCCAGCTCCTGCGAGTGAAAGGAGCCGAAGGTGAGGCCGCCGCCGCAGGGCAGGCGGAAGACGGCGGGGACCCGGGCGCCGCTGCGGAAGAAGTAGGTGGCGGCGTTGAGCGTAAGCTGGGTGAAGGCCTCGGTGGCGAAGTCGGCGAACTGGAACTCCTCGATGGGGCGGAAGCCGCCGAGGGCCATGCCGACGGCCCAGCCGGTGCAGGCGGACTCGGCGAGGGGGACGTTGAAAACGCGGGCGCGGCCGTGGGCGGCGAGCAGGCCCTCGGTGACCTTGAACGCGCCGCCGTAGGTGCCGATGTCCTGGCCGAGGATGACAGATTCGGGGCGTTCGCGCAGGATCTTGGCGAGGGCGAGGTTGATGGCCTGGGCTTGGTTGACCACGACCGGGGCGGCGGAGTCGGCACTGGCGGAGGGTTGCCAGGGCAGGGCGGGGGCGTCGGGCGCGTAGGAATCGACGGGCAGGGAGGCGGGTGAGGGGCGGGAGACTTTAAGCGAAATCTGGATACACGTCTCCAGCCAGGCGGAGATGTCGGATTCGATCGAGGCGAGGGCGGAGGCGTGGCCGGCGTCGAGCAG
>JBEGTN010000026.1:0-6429 GCA_041179405.1 Verrucomicrobiota bacterium | reverse complement strand
CGAGGGCATCATGAAGGACTTCGCCTCGCGCCCCACGACCGACGCCGGTTGGTCTGAGCTCATCACTGCCGCCGAGGCTCTGCCCGCGCCCGCCGCGCTGCTCGACGTCGCCGATCCCGCTTTCGCGAACCCCTCGTCCATGAAGGCCGCCATCGACGCTCAGATTAAAAAGCGCCGCCTCGCCGCGCCCCAGGATCTCGTCGCCTACACCCGCCTCATCTGCGCCTCCCTTGGTCGCGGCCACGCCGACGCCAAGGCCGCCTTCGAGCGCCTCAGCGGACGCACTTTTAAACGCATCCTCATGGTCGGCGGCGGCTCCAAAAACCGCCTCCTCTGCCAAGCCACCGCCGACGCCGCCGGAGTGCCCGTCGTCGCCTTCGCCCTCGAAGGCACCGCGGTAGGCAACATCGCCCGCCAGCTCATCGCCCTGCGCGCCGTCAAGGACCTGCCGACCTTCCGCGCCTTGCTCGCGCCCACGCTCAAGCCCGTGACCTACCAGCCTCGCTCCCGTTGACCGGTCTTCGCCGTTCCTGTCGCATCCCTTGTCCGCTTCGCCCGCCATGCCTACCGCCACCACCTCTTCCGCCACCTCCCAGCCTGCCGATCCCGATGTCGTTCTCATTGGCAGCGGCATCATGTCCGCCAACCTCGGCGCTCTGCTCAAGCGGCTCGATCCCGCGCTCTCGATCCAGGTGTTCGAGGCGGCGAACGAATTGGCATTCGAGAGCTCCAACGGCTGGAACAACGCCGGCACCGGCCACGCCGGCATCTGCGAGATCAGCTATACGCCGAAGCCCGCCGACGGCAGCCCGGTGAAGGTGCAGAAGGTCATCGATATCTTCCAGGAGTTCGAGCAATCGCTCCAGTTCTGGGGCCACGCCGTCGCCTCGGGCATGATCGACGACCCCAAGGACTTCATCAACCCGGTCCAGCACATCAGCTTCGTCCACGGCGACGACCAGGTGGCCTTCCTCAAGTCGCGCTACGCCGGCATGTCGGCCCACCATTTCTTCAGGGAGATGGAGTTCACCACCGACCCGAAGAAGATCGGCGCGTGGGCTCCGCTGCTGACCGAGGGTCGCGATCCGGCCGTGCCGATCGCCGCGACCAAGATGGACGGCGGCACCGACATCAATTTCGGCAACGTCTCCCGCAAGCTCCTCGCCTGGCTGGGCAAGCAGCCCGGCTGCTCCGTCACCGCCAGCAGCAAGGTCGTGGACCTCAAAAAACAGCCCGACGGACGCTGGGCGGTGACGGTGCAAAACCTCAAGACCGGCGAGACGACGACGCGCCTCGCCAAGTTCGTCTTTGTCGGCGCGGGCGGCGGCAGCATCCTGCTCCTGCAAAAGGCCGGCCTGCCCGAGGCGAAGGGCCTCGGCGGTTTTCCCATCGGCGGTCATTGGCTCGTGTGCGACAAGCCCGAGATCGTCGCGAGGCATCAGGCCAAGGTTTACGGACAGAACCTGCCCGAGGCGCCCACGATGGCCGTGCCGCACCTCGACACACGCATCCTCGACGGCAAGAAGACGCTCCTCTTCGGACCCTTCGGCGCGTGGACCACGCGCTTCCTCCACCGCACGGGCAGCTGGACCGATCTCCTGTGCTCGGTGAAGCCGCACAACCTCGGCACGCTCCTCAAGATCGCCGCCACGAATTTCCCGCTCATGCGCTACCTCTTGCAGCAGGGCACGCAGAGCATGGCCGCCCGGATGCGGGTGATGCGCATCTTCTATCCCAACGCCAAGGACGAGGATTGGAAGCTCGTGGACGGCGGCATCCGCGTGCAGGCGATCAAGAAGACCGACGGCGAAGCCGGCATCGTCCACTTCGGCACGGAAGTGCTTACCAGCGCCGACAAATCCATGTCCGCCCTCCTCGGCGCGTCCCCCGGCGCCTCGGTGTGTGTGAACATCGTCACCGAGGTCATCCGCAAGAGCTTCCCGCACCTCACCGAGAACGCCGCCGGCATCAAGCGCATGCAGGAGCTGATTCCCACCTACGGTTTGGACTACCGCCTCCCTGAAAACGCCGCAAAGTTCAACGAGCTGGCCGCCACCGCCCGCAAGCAGCTGAAGCTCGTGTAACCCGAAATCCGCGACCAGAGCCGATGCGCCGGCGCGAGACCGCGCCAGCCGCCGCCGAGCGCTTCGCCCCCAAAGTCACCCTCGCCGCCCAACGCCTGCAGCTGCTTGGCTAAGAAGTGGCGAGAGGGCGCGGTTTGGTTGTAGGCTTGAACGTGAGTTCAAGTGCTCGCCTTCCGACGTAGCATGGGCGTCCCCGCCTATGGGCTTGATCACCGAAATTCTGGCAGAAAAATGGGGGCAGAAAAATAAAGCAGCATCGGAGCCCTCCCTGGGAACGCCGAGCTCCAGCTCGGCCTCCGAAAATGCAGCCCCGCTCGCTGGTCGGGTTTCCTATCAGAATTTTAGCCGCGAAGAAGCGCAAAGATCGCAAAGCTTTCATCTACCAAGCCATTACACATAAATTATTTACCACAAAGGCATGGAGACACAAAGTCCTCACAAAGAAGAAAGCCGGAGCCGAAGGCCGAATGATTCCGACGGATCTACCTTCGTGAGCCCTTTGTGTCTCCGTGCCTTCGTGGTGCATTCCGAATACTTCTCCCCTGGGAACGCCGAGCTCCAGCTCGGCCTTGTCTATCAACAACCACCCTTCGCAGTAAGAAATGCTCCGAAAACGTGTGTCTTAATTTTGCGCGCCATACGCATCGAGCGACCCCCTCGCAGTATGAACTCCGGACCGATCCAGCCGAGGCGCTGCGGGCTAAAGACTGTCGGAGACCCCTGCGTTGGCGGCGCGTTATCTACACCTAAGTTATTCGGAGAATCCGTTCGTTTCATACCTCACCATAATACAATAATACTCGGCCCGATCTGATCGGCTTAGCCAGTAATCCGCAAACAGCGGCCCAGACCCGAATGGCATTCCCCTTCGGATTACCCCCTAAGCATCTTTAGCCTAAATCCGGCGATGGAAACCGCGGATTACGCGGATGAACGCGCATATCAGAAAATTACGAAATATCCGTGACTCACTCGCCAGGAGACTTGTCTGGGCGACTGGTTTCTTCTGTATCCTGTTTTATCCGTGTAATCCGCGTAATCTGCGGTCGGTTTGAACTGCCGTTTCTAGGTTTAGTTGTAAGTGGCATTAATTTGCGGTGCATTAAAAATGCATATGCCCGGAATTTGCACAAAATAAGAAAATGATAAGTCCGATCAATTGGATAGGGGACGTAATTATATCAGCTGGAATTGTAAGTGTCGCTAACCATGGATTTCTATAATGCCAACCGGTAAGCGTGCATTCACCCTCAAGCGTGTATGATTCTTTATCGGAAACTAAAAAATAGTCGGCCGGCAGTGAACTAATATTCTTGAGTTTTTCCAATTCCCTTCCTGACACTCCAAGCAGTAATGTAGGGGCATCCGCCGGGGTTCCTTTTGAAAGAGTGTGCGGAAATAGAACGTAAATAATATCTGAAGGACCAATGTTTTTCGAATTTACATTATCCCACATGGATATTTTTTGCCGAGTAGTCTGGACGGCATAATCCGAGGCTGAGTTTCGCCAAAGCCCCTTGGGTGTATATACAAAACACTCGGCTGTGTAGACCTTGTCAAATGATGTTTTTGCAGAAATGCAGCCAGAAAGGAGTAGGGTAATGCTAGCGCAGAGAATTGTAATGATTATTTTCATTTTAATTGCCTAACGCTCAAACTGAGCCGCGACCATGCGTGGCGCAGAGCCTGTGTAAGCACGAAATGTGACAGGCATGATCGTTGGCTCTACTGCCTGGTTGAACCAAGCCGCTGCGCGGCAAGTGGTTGCTAAAGATTTGTGACGTGCGGGGCTCACGGTGGGATGGACGGACGGTGAAGAGATGAGCGGACGGTGGCAAGTCTGCGGGTGCCTATGAGCACTCATAAATCCACCAAGGGTAAACGCGGCGGCCAGATTGTGCTGCCGACCGATCATCAATCGCTGGTCCGCTTCGCGGAGCTGCTGCAACTGCGTTCGCTGGCCTACTCCACGCGCGCCGAGTATTTGCGCTACATTCGCCGGCTTGGCGTGCAGGCGGGCGTCGATCCGGCGAGGCTCGCCGAGGAGCAAGTCCGCGCGCACATTCTCAAACTCAAAACCGCGCACGCCTACTCGCCCTCGTCGATGCGCACCGCCGTCGCGGCGTTGTCCGCCTTTTATAACCTGCACCTGGGCAACGCGTGGGCCTTGTTCGGGCTGGTCCGCTCGCCGGACCGCCAAACCCTGCCCGCCGTGCTCACCCGCGAACAACTCGGGCGGCTTTTCGCCACCGTGCGCGAGGAGCGTTTTCTCACGCTGTTTCGCACCATCTACGCCTGCGGTCTGCGCGTCTCCGAGGCGGTCAACCTGCGCGTCGCGGACATCGAGGAGGGCGGCACGCGCCTGCGTATCCGCGACGCCAAAGGCGGCAAAGACCGCCTCGTGCCCTTGCCCGCTTGGGCACTGCACGGCCTGCGCGCGCACTGGAAAACCCACCGCCACCCGTCGCTCTTGTTTCCCTCGGTAGGCCGGGGCTGGCGGGAAAAACCCGGCTCGCTCGCGCGCCTCGCCGCCGCCGTCGAGCCGATGGGCGTGGGCTCGGTGCAAAACTGCCTGCGCCACGCCCGCGCCGAGGCCCGCCTGCCCGAAGGCACCTGCGTGCACACCCTGCGCCACAGCTACGCGACTCACCTGCTCGAAGAGGGCGTGTCCATCCGCCTGATTTCGGCCTACCTCGGGCACGCCTCGTTGGAAACCACCCTCATCTACACCCACCTGACGGCGGTCAACGAAGCGTCGGCCCGCGCCGCCCTCGAACGCCTGCGACCGCAAGCGTTCGAGGCGTAGGCAAGCCACTCGCCGCAACGTAATGTCCACCCTGGCCGACTGGCTGGCAGGGCAGGCTACGGCGTGGCTGGCGGGCCGGCACGGCCCGCTGCCGCCTGCGCACCGCCGCGCCCTGCACTCGATCCTGCGCTGCCGCACGCCCGCGCTGGGCGGGCGGGTGTATGCTTGCAAGGATTGCACGGGGCACGACTACGCGTATTACAGCTGTCACCACCGCGCCTGCCCGCGCTGCGGGGGCGCGGACGCCGCCGAGTGGACGCGGGCACAAGAGGAAAAATTGCTGCCGGTGCCGTATTATTTTTGGACCTTTACGGTGCCCGACACCCTGCGGGCGGCGTTTAAAGCGAGGCCCGAGTTGCTCCATGATCTGCTTTTTGCGCAGGCCTTTGCGGCGTTGCAAACCGTGGCGCGGCGTAAAAACGTGCTCGGGGCGGAGATCGCCGCCGTGGCCGTGCTCCACACCTGGGGAAGGCAGCTTCAGCATCATCCGCATGTGCATCTGATCGTGCCGGGCGGGGGACTGCGACCGGAGGGCCAACGCTGGCAACGCTGCCGTTCGCCCGAGTGGTTTTTACCGGTCAAGGCGGTGGCGGCGGCGTTTCGCACCGGCCTCGAAGCGGCCTTGCACGCCGCCCGGCCGGACCTGCACGCGGCGGTGCCGGACTCGACCTGGCGAGCCGGGTGGAACGTGGACGTGCAGGCGGCGGGCACGGGCCGCGAAGTGGTGCGCTACCTCGCGCGCTATGTAAAACGCACGGCCATCTCGGATGAACGCATTATAGAGGCGGATGATAAAACCGTGCGTTTTTACTACACGGACAGCCAGACCGGACAGCGCAAGGAAAGCGAGGTGAGCGCAGAGGTCTTTATGCGGCGGTATTTGCAGCATGTATTGCCGCCGGGCCAGCACCGCGTGCGATACTTTGGCTGGCTGCATCCCGCCGCCTGGCGTCGGCGCCTGAAAGTGGAGACCCTGCTGGCCAAGGTGATCGTGGTGCGGGCGCAAACCGTGGCGCGGGCAACGTCGCCACGGTGTTGCCCGCACTGCGGGTCCCTGGCCCTGGTTTTTGCCGGACTGCTGGCCCGTGCTCCTCCATGAAGGCCGCCGACCTGAGTAAACCCGACGTTTTTATAAAACCGGCGTCAGCCGCAAGGCGGAGCTTTGTATACATCTATAAAACCGGCTGCGTTTATGGTCTAAATCCACCAGGCACACAAAGCGGAGAGGCCTGCTCGACCCGCAAAGCCGCGCCGAGACGCAAAAAAACCGCCTCGCAAGGCGGTCCGGTCAGCCAAACCGAAAAAATACAAAGCGCATAAGGCGCTCACCGGTCATCGACGGGCTTGTTCAACAAGAGTCGTGTTGTCGGCTTCGCGACAACACAACTCTCGGGGTTCGGCTCAGTCATTCCGTTCACAGTGTTAATATTTCTTGATTTCCTCGATTGCAAACAAAGGCGCTTCCTTCAGTTGTTCGTCACGGTAAAATTTTGATGTGTGACCCAATAAATATGGCGCAAATAAATTGATTTGGCTCGG